>DAOVUP010000111.1 GCA_030632525.1 Desulfobacteraceae bacterium
ATATTTAGTAGCTTGTATATGATAAGTGACCAACGCACTCACAAATGCAGTCAATGCGGTTTTGGTGTTGTTGTGAACAAGCATGATACGGGTGTTGTTTGCCCTAAATGCGAAAATGCAGATGATATCGAACCGGAACGGATTGACGAAATCTGCGAAGAGACCATGGGGCCATACCATATGACCGGTTGCTTCGGATGCCAGGTCCATTGCCGTGCCCAGTACAAGGTCCCGTCGGGACCCTTTGCGGGAAAATATGATGAGGGACCGGAATACACCTCTTTAGGGGCCTTTGGAGGAGAACCCGACTGTAAAAACGCTGAGACCGTTTTTGCAGGAAACCATCTGGTTAACCAGTTTGGTGTCGATAATCTGGAGATCGGGAGCATAATATCATGGGCCATGGAACTCTACGAATTAGGCATCCTCACTAATAAAGATACGGACGGTCTCGAGCTAAGGTTCGGGAATGATGAAGCACTTTTAGAAATGGTCGAGCGCATCTGCTTTAGAAAGGGCTGGCTGGGTGACACATTAGCTGACGGAGGACTCCCGGCCGCCGAGAAGATAGGCAAGAATTCTTTTGATTATCTTGTTCAGGTCAAGGGTATGAATAATCTCCACTCTGATGAGAGGGGAACTCCGGCCTTAGCCCTTAATATTGCCACTGCCTCAAGGGGATCTGATCATCTTAGGAGTCGGCCTGCCATCGACCTTTACCATCTACCGGAAAAGGTTCTCAGGAAGATCTACAGCAGTCCAATACCCTATGACGGGCCCCTAAGCTCCGAACATACAGCTTATGAGGGAAAACCGTGGCAGGTCTACTGGCAGGAGAACTGCTATATGGCAGTGGACTGCCTTGGCATTTGCAAATATCATACAGTATTTTTGGGGGCCACCCTTCCCAATTTTGAGGACTGGCCAAAGGTGATCTATTATAACACCGGATTGGAAATGACCCCTGAAGAGATCTGGGAAGTGGCTGAGAGATGCAATAATATAGAGAGGTTATTCAACCTGAGGGAAGGGTTGGAAAGAGATGACCTTAAAAAGGGCGATACCCTGAGTCATCGCTATTTTGATGAACCGTGCAGACGCGGTGCCCCGGATATCATCGGCGCAACCATAGATCGGGAAAAATTCACTAAGATGATTGATGAATTTTATGAGCATCATAACTGGGATAAGAACGGTGTCCCCACAACGGAGACATTAGAGAGACTCGGATTGGATAAAGAGCCGTCCCATCTGATCTAATCCACAGATTACACCAGTGAGAAGGTCTAAAAACCGGATGTGTTTAACTTGTTAAAATTCCATGAAAGAACCCCCTTGCTAAGAGGGGGCTATTTCATTTCGAGAGGAGAAGATCAATGGAGAAAGTCCTAATGATAAATCACCAGAAATGTACCGGCTGCCGGCTGTGCGAACTTGTATGTTCGGTAATGCATGATGGTGTTTCTAACCCGGCAAGAAGTAGAATCAAGGTGATGAAATGGGAGTCTGAAGGGCTGTATGTTCCCATGTCCTGCCAGCAGTGTGAGGATGCCCCGTGTATGAATGTCTGCCCTGTGAAGGCTCTTTCCCGCGATGAAGATCTCGGGTTTGTGACGGTTGATTATGACGTTTGCATCGGCTGCCGTTCATGCGTGGCTGTCTGTCCTTTTGGGGCCATGAATTACAACATCATCGACAAAAAGGTGTTCAAGTGCGACCTCTGCGGTGGTGACCCCCAGTGCGTACGGTTCTGTGACGTAAAGGCCGTGGAGTACGTGGACGCTGACCGTGTGAGTATTTACAAAAAGAGAGATGCGGCAGAGAGATTGTCTGCTGCGCAAAAAGAGGGTTCGGCTTTACAGGCTGCTATGTAAGCAATAAGAGGCATCCCTCATTCACGAGTTTACACTTTTTGTCGAAATGGTGTGTATTAGCGAATCTAGAATCGGATGCCGAAACTGGAAATTTGAAACTGGAAATTGGATAGGGGGCATCTACATTCTTCTGTTTTTCCCAGTTTCAAATTTCATGACGGATAGAATATTCATGGGTTCAGGTTTGGACTGAACCCATGAATTGAGACCTTTGAACCCCCGTGGTTACATTGAGAACTGTGTTAGAGAGATAATATTGGAAACAGATAAAATTGAATTACTTTCAGTTGGCGTAGATGTGGGAACCTCAACAAGTCATCTGGCCTTTTCAAATCTGATATTGGAAAGAGACCCGCACTCCCCTTCCCGTCGTTTTAATATTGAGAAGAGAAATATAATTTATGAGGGGAGAATTATCAATACGCCTCTAATGGATGACGACACAATTGATATGGACATGTTGTCTAACTTTTTAAGGGAAGAGTATCAACACGCGGGAATGCATCGTGTGGACATTCAGAGTGGCGCGGTTATTATAACCGGAGAAACGGCCAAGAAAAAAAATGCAAAGCAGCTCGTAGAATTCCTGTCTAATGGTGCAGGGGATTTTGTGGCTGCAACGGCAGGGGCAAATTTTGAAAGCTTTCTTACGGCATTGGGCTCAGGGGCAACAGCCAGATCAAAGGAATATCACAAAACTATACTCTCCTGTGACATTGGAGGAGGGACATCCAATATCGCCATATCAACAAATGGTGAGGTCCTCTCTACAAGTTGTGTATCCATAGGTGGCAGATTACTTGCCGCTGATTCTGAGGGAAAGATTTGGAGAATCGATGGGCCTGCCTTGAAGGTTATGAAACATCTTGGATTGAATTATAAGGTTGGGGATCAGATCCCAAAGGAGGATATTGAAAGGATCGCGGCAAAGTTTGCCGAAGTACTGATTGAGGTAATTACAGGTCCTGCAACCTCATCTTTGGCCAAACAGCTGATGCTGACGGATGATCTGAATTTTCCGGGCAAGATAGACGAATATTCATTTTCAGGCGGTGTCGCGGAGCTGATATATGGCGGCAATGGGAGTTATAACGATCTGGGGCCGATGCTGGCCGATAAGATAAATTCCCTGACACCCAGATTAACAGCTCCGGTCATAGAGCCCAAAAACAAGATCAGAGCGACTGTCATTGGGGCAGGCGCTTATTCCTTATCCATTTCCGGTTCGTCCGGATTCATGGATGATCAAATCTCATTTCCCATAAAAAATGTCCCCGTTATCCGGGTGGATATTGACGAACCGCAATTAAGTGTTGAGCACGTCATTTCAGAGACAAGGGCCTCGTTTAAAAGATTTGATCTAAAGGAAGGTGAAGAAATTGTTGCCCTATATTTCAAGGATCCGGTCAGGGCCTATTACCCTGATTTAGAGTTGTTTGCAAAATCAATTGAAGCGGCTCTTCCCAACTCCATTAATAATAACATACCGATTATCCTGATCTTTGAAAAGGATATCGCATGCAGTGTGGGTAACGTTATCCGCCGCGAAACCGGTTTGAAAACGAATTTACTATCATTAAATGAACTCATTCTGAAAGAAGGAGATTGGATCGATATCGGAGAACCTCTAATTGGCGATCAGGTATTTCCTGTTACCGTAAAATCCCTTGTTTTCAATAGGAATTAGACGGCGTACAGCAGACCGCCGTCTGGTGATTCCATCTGCGCTTTCCTACAATTTCAGATCTTTGAGCCCGGTTTTCTCAGATAGATATGCATCAAACCCCTCATCATCAAGCTTGGCACGATTTTCTAAGAACTCTTCACTGAAAAGGCCTGCATGGTATACGGCCTTAGGAGAATCCGAAAGCACGGCCTCCACGATAATATTAGCAATCAGTTCAGGCCCGGGAACGGTAACACCTGCAAACATGCTGCCGATCCCCTTCCCGGATGTCTCGTATACCGGTTTATAATCAGGATCGGTCCTGGCAAAAAGATCTCCGGTCTCAGTAGTTGCCACATCATTGAACTCAGTTGCAATAAAGCCGGGGCGTATGGCCACCACCCTGATGCCAAAGGGTCGAATCTCAATACGTAAGGCATCGGTGATCGCCTCTACAGCATGTTTAGTTGCCGCATATGGTCCGCTTCCGGGGAAGGCGAATTTTCCAGCCATGGAGCTCAGATTAACAATGGTCCCCCCTCTCATCTTGCGCATACCCGGCAGACAAGCCTGAGTAACCCGCATGAGTGCAAATACGTTGACCTGAAACATTCTTTTAGCAGCCTCTATAGCCACATCCTCGAGGACACCCCTTAAACTATATCCGGCGTTGTTTATGAGCACGGAAACAGGTTCCGATAGCCCTGAAATATGCTGACAAAATTTTTCAAGGTCATCAGGATCAGAGAGATCCACATCTATGGGTGTGATCCCCTCGACCTGACCGGCCAGTTCAGTAAGACGGTCCATGCGTCGTGCAGCCGCCAGGACTTGAAAACCCTTTTCCGCCAACATAATAGCGGTTTCCCTTCCGATCCCGCTGCTTGCACCAGTCACCAATGCTACTTGTCCCGCTTTTCCCATGTTCTGTTCCCTCCTATTCCTTGTTAAATATGGATCAATTAACTCCGAGACCTTTAAAAAACACTACCCTTTACCCTTCAAAAGATCTAATTCCCCGCTGCACTATTTTTTCTCAGCCATCAGTGTTTGCACCACTGGCAGCCTGATACTGAATTTCGATCCTTTGTTCAACTCGCTTTCCACACTGACCTCGCCCCCATGTGCATGCACGATCGCCCGGACAAAGCTCAGACCCAGACCAAGCCCACGTCTTGAGCGACTGTGATCTCCCCTGTAAAGACGGTCCCAGATCTTTTTGATCTCATTGGACGGTATCCCCATTCCCTGATCAGAGACCGAGATTAATATATACCCTTCTTCTTCCCAGGCGGATATCTCGATCTCCTGGCCCTGATCGCTGTACTTGAGCGCATTGTCAAGGAGGTTGGCAATGACCTGTTGAAAACGGATTCGATCGGCATTTATTAGTAATTCATGGGGGAGATTCTTGTTCATACTGATCCCCTTCTCTTCTGCCACCACCTCATACAGATCAACAACAGAATGAATTAACTCCGGAACCGACACTTCACTGATCTCTAATCTCATGACCCCGGTTTCAGCTTCAGCCACATCCATCAGGGCGTTAAGCATGGTCAGCACCCGTTCGGATTCCTCCATACAGTCGGCTAAGGCCTCCCTGCATGCGTTCGGATCCCCGGGTTCCTGAAGGGCAAACTCAGCAACCCCTCGCAGGCGTGTCATGGGGGTCCGCAGGTCATGGGCAACATTGTCTAAGGAATTGTGCATTGCCTGAATCACCAAATCATTCTTGTCTAACATCTGATTGAAAAGGCCCACCAGTTCATACATCTCCCCCCGTTCCCTTCGTACGGGGACGCGCAGGGTCATTTTTCCTGTTTTCAGGATATCTCTGACCGTCTGAATCAGATGGCGAATCGGCTTGATCGCTCGGTACGTCAGCAGACCACCGCCGATAATCCCTAACAAGAGGATCGGGACACTGAATATTAGAAAAACGGTCCTGAAAAAGGAAAGTAATTCCTGGCTCTGGGTAGAGCTTTTGCCAACCTGAAGTTCAAGCCCTCCAGGCAGATGTGCTACTCCTATGGTCCAGGCGTCTTCCTCGGCTTGACCCTTGATGGAAAGCCATAAATCCTTCTCAGTGCGCGGAATAGACCTCAGTTTATTGTAGTCAAGCCCTTTGAATCCCTTAGGGATACTGACAAAGAAAACCTGATTCAGCGGTCCCACAATGCGGACAAAGAAGATATCACGGGCAGTACCGGTCTGCTCATCAAAACGGGCCTTGAGGGCCCTGAGCCCCCCCTCCTCATACCATGCCCGGTACTCCTGGATACGGTCCCGGACAATTTCCTGCTCCCGCTGTTCAATCAGGTTATCTATAAGATAGTAGACCACTACGAACAGACCGCCTGAACTGACAACAAAAAAAAGGGCGTATAAAACGCTCAATTGCAGACTAAATGTTAATCCGACCTTACTCCTGGTCTTTGAGGACATATCCCATCCCACGGACAGTATGGATCATCTTCCGATCAAAATCTTTATCGACTTTGTTGCGCAGCCTGCAGACCAATACATCCACC
>DAOVUP010000122.1 GCA_030632525.1 Desulfobacteraceae bacterium
AAATCCTTCCACTCTTCCGAAGAAAGATCCTTTCTGCCAAACAGTCTGCTCAAAAACCCTGCACGTCCCTTCAGGACCTGATTGAGCCCTTTCATGCGGTAGATGGCCGACAACTGCCCATCAAGGGATGATGAAACCGCAGGGCACACATCCGCGCAGACCTGACAGTTGGTACAGGCCCCCATCTCTAAGAGCTGTTTTACACTGTAATCCTGATTAGACATAAAGATATTTGATATTTGAAATTGGATATTGGATCTGAAATTGTAAAGACCGATCCTTAGTGTTCCAATTTCCAATTTATAGTTTCCGGTTTCTCAACAGGTTACTCCTCTGCATATTTCTCAATCTCTGCCAAAATCCATTTTTCGACCGCTTCCTTCCCCCGGATCAGGTTTTCCAACTCCCCTTTGTCATCAGGCCTGATCTTGTACATCCAGCCCTTACCGTAGCAGTCATCATTCATCAGTCCGGGATTGGTCTCCAGTTCTTCATTAACTGTTGCCAATTCACCGTTTACCGGAGCATATACCTTGCCAAGCCACTTCCCGGATTCTATCTTGGCAAACTTCTTTCCCAATTTCAGCTTCTTTCCATCATCGGGGAGCTGCACGTAGACAATTTCACCGGCCATGCTCTGGGCAAAGTCATCCATGCCCATGATTAGCAGATCTCCCTCTTCCTTGACCCAAAAATGATTTTCCTCGTAATAAAGATCGTCCGGCATGTTGTACCCTTCTATCTCCATCTCTTTTCCTCCTTTTATTTCTATTCCGCCTCTTCCATTAATTCATTAATGAACTCGGTTGTATTATAGATCTTGAACTTCTGCTTTCGCAATTTGGCGTTTGCCAGATTGTGGGTGCAGGAATTGCATTCGGTTAGTACAATCTCGGCTCCTACCTCTTCTGCCTGTTCGAGCCTGCGTCTCGCCATGGCAATGGAGTTCTTGGCATAGCCGCCCCGCACACCCCCACCAGCCCCGCAACAGAGCGCGTTTTCACGGTTGTCTGGCATTTCCACAAAGTTGGGAGCGATCTTTCTGATTGTGTTGCGCGGTTCTTCATAGATCCCGCAATGTCGTCCCAAATCGCATGGATCATGATAGGTCACCCTCTTGTCCGTTTTCACATTGAAATCAAAATCCTGCAAAAACTGGGTAATGTGGATGGTTTTAATCCCCTTTTCTTTGATCCGGGCATACTGAGATTTGTTGTTGAAGGTACGAGAGCAGTAGGGACATCCGGTAATGACTGTTTTGGCTCCCGTTTTCAGGATGAGATCAATATTTATTTTAGCCAGGTTTTCGTTTATCTGGTATCCCACATCTTCAAGCACGCCGCTGCAACAGACCTCATCAATCAGCGTGTAGTTCACCTCCAGACGATCCAGCAGATCTAATGTGGCCATGGTAGCTTCGTCCTCGCGATATGACCCCACGCACCCAATGAAATAGACGTGCTCCGCCTGCTTGTTCCTTTCCCTCTCAAAATCTTCTGGCTCGTCTTCCGCATAGATATTGGTATGCTTCTTTAGAACCTCATTCATCCCCTCGAAGGTCGGGTGGCATGACCCGACCTTGACCATATCCTTCCTTACCACCTTAATGATCTCGGGCACCTCTACCCCGGAGGGACAGTTCTGGAAACAGTTGGCGCAGGTTGTACACTGGAACAGAGTCTCGATCAGTTCATCATTCAGTTCAATCTTCCCGTCCATAACCTCTTTTAGAAGAAGCATCTTGCCCCGCGCATTAAGGGCGGGCCGGAGGGTCGCTCCGTATACAGGGCAGACAGCCTGGCAAAACCCGCATCGAGAGCACTTCAGGATCTGCTCGCGATATTTTTTTTCAAATTCGTATTTAGATTCCATTCATAAACTCCTGTCACTGTCTAATACCCATTTCTCAGTACCTAATACCCAATACCCAATACCTGATACCCATTACCCAATCCCAGGCGCAGCCTCCAGTCCCATCTTGCCCGGATTGAGGATATTGTTAGGGTCAAACATCTTCTTGATATGACGCATCACATCCATTGCCACCGGGTCATGCTCCAAAGTCATGTATGGGGCCTTGGCCAGTCCGATTCCATGTTCACCGGTGAGTGTTCCATCTAAATCAATGGCCAACTTAAATATATCGGCGCTTGCCTCTTCCATCCGCCTCACCTGTTCCGGGTCATAGCCGTCGTAGAGGATCTGTGGGTGCAGGTTTCCATCCCCTGCATGGCCAAAGGTGGCAATCTGTATATCATGCCTCTTTGAGATCTCCTCAACCCCTTTTAAGAGTTTAGCTATATTTGTCATGGGAACGGTCACATCTTCAAGGACAAAATGTGTTTTGATCCTGGCCAAGACCGCATAGGCAGATTTTCTGGCTGCCCATAGATCTTCCACCTCCTTGTCGGTCTTGGCCTGCTTGACTTCTTTGGCATTATTCTCTTTAAAGTTCTGAATTACCTTCTCTATCTGGTAATCAGTTTCTTCCCGGGTATAGCCGTCGGTCTCCGCTAAGAGCATGGCATCTACCTCGGGGAGGTTGAGGTCAGTGTTTTGATTGATGGCCGCCAGTGTTTCTCTCCCCAATATTTCCAGGGCGCTCGGGATTATGCCGCTGTGCATGATCTGATTGATAGCCCCCCCCGCGTTCTCTAAGCTGTCAAAGGTGGCAAGGGCAGTACTGGTCGCAGTAGGCTTCGGGTTTATTTTAAGGGTAATCTCCGTAACAACCCCGAGCGTCCCCTCAGAGCCAACAAAGAGCCTTGTCAGGTCATATCCCGATACGCTTTTCATGGCTTTAGAACCTGTTTTCATGATCCTGCCGTCCGGGAGGACTACCTGGAGGCCCAGAACATAATCCCTGGTTGTGCCGTACTTTGCCCCTTTGAGCCCCCCCGCATTGCTGGCCACATTCCCTCCCAATGTGCTGACCTTTCCGCTTGCCGGATCAGGGGGGAAGAAAAACCCAAAGGGGGAAAGGGCCTTTTCGAGATCAATATAAACGACCCCAGGCTGAACAATTGCCAGACGATCTTCTATGCGGATTTTAACAATACTATTCATGCGGGTCAGATCGAGGATAATCCCTCCTTCAATCGGGACCGCCATACCGGAAAGACCTGTCCCGGCGCCCCGGGGAATCACCGGAATCTTCTCTCTGTTGGAAAGCTTCAATATCTCAGATACCTGATCCGCGGTCTCGGCCCACACAGCACAGGTGGGTCTGTGGCTGTGCTCTGAGGCATCATAAGAAAACGAGACCATATCGATCAGGCTGTCGGTGTAGTTCTCCTCTCCAACGATTTCAACCAGGGCCAGTTTTATTTTTTCATTCATCGTTTGTTTCCTCACTCTAAATTACTACATTGCCATTTACTCATTTTTGGTTTCGTGTGCAGAAATGGCATTCATAGCCGCAACCATTGGGGCAATAATAATATGCAGCAGCCGGCTGAAAGGGATATAGGCGATAAACGCCCCTGTGAGGGCCGCATGGATATACCACATAAATCCATATACCTCTGTCAGTCCTCTCGGGGTTGAAAACAAAAGGCTGATCCAATACCCGACGATGCTGTACTCTGCTCCCGCAGGGTAGCCGGTCAAGGCGATTCGCATCCCTTCCAAAACAAAACCGATGATGACGATTCCGCCGATCATAGCAAGGGCTACACGGTCTTGCTCAGGGAGACCGGGGGCCCGGTCAGCGCGATTCAGCCACCCCCTGGCAAAGGCAAGACCCACCCCGACGAGGATCATAACCCCTGTCAAATCGAACAAGAATCCGGTCAATGGATAGTTTTTGTTCACCATATCCCACACTACAGGCCACTCCGGTTTCCACAAAGAACCGAACAGGGATATAAGCCCCCAGAAAAATCGGAATACAAAGGGGTAAAAGATCAGGGCATGTATGATCCAGCGTTTATGTGACTGCCTGTAAAGCCTCCTTTGCAGGAATACGTCCCAGAACAGGGACTTGGTTATCAAAACGATTTTGCCTGAGAAAAGGGCACTGACAGTGTTCGCCAATAACCTGAAAAGTTTAGCAAAGGGATTCCCGCTCGCGATTCCTGGCAGGGAACCGCTAAGATAGACAGAGAAGAAGATGAACAAGCCGCCCATGAAAATCAGCAGGGCAACAATGGTAATGGTATCATCCACTGAAAATGTGGCAGTATGACAGGGCATGCAGATGATGCTCTTGGCTGGCAACGTCATGGCGGCCGCGCCCAGCGCGTTTCCAGCAAAATGGCACCGCTGGCAGGTTGTTTTCTTATCAAACCGGACCATCTCGTGGATAAAGGATCTCTTCCCCAATGCGCGGGCCTTCTCCCACCGAATGCACTTTGATTCAGCATCTCTAACGGCCCGAATCCCTTTGAGATGACAGGACTGACATGAGACGGTCATATGGGCATCACCGATCGTCTTTTCGTGGTGCGGGAGATGGCACTGACCGCACTCTACGGGTTCCTGTTCATGGTGGATGAACGAGGCTGCCTCCCTGTGACAGGTAGTACATGCAACTGCGGCATGGGTCGTTGACTCATGGGATTCCTCATCTATTAATGGAGTTAATTTTCCGGTGATTTCCTGGGCCTCCGTCCCTGATTTGCTGTGACAGTGCAGGCAAAGCTGGTTGATTCTTTTCGTCTCTTTCGGATCATCGGTCTTCACCGGATGGTGGCAGGTCATGCACCTCTGATCTTCAGAAGAAGGGGAGGGGAGGTTGGCGCGAGTTTCGTGACAGACACCGCACTGTTCCTGGATAGGCCTGGCAGGATCAAACCGGCCCATATCTTTATCTCCGATACGGGCCTGGTAATGAGGATCATGACAACTAATGCAGTCTCTATATTTGTCCGGATCTTCAATCTTGATGGAGCCATGAGAACCCTCTCCGAGGTCATCCATGATGGAATCATGACAGTCTAAACATTGATCCGGTTGAAAGAAATCCCTACTGCTCTTAGTCACATCAAGGGGATTGGGGTGGAGGTCCTGGTCTGAGATATTTTCGTGACACTCCTGGCAGGAAGTTTGGCCGTGTGCCGATACATGATATTTCTGGGGATCAATAAACCATGAGGCATTTGCAGATAAGCAGCTTAATATCAGATACGCCATGGATGATAGCAGGATACTTAGTGCCTGAACGAAAACTGTCTTTTTTGCCCCTATCTGCGTCATACTCAAATTTTGATCCTCGAAATATTCAATATATTCCTGTGGTTAAAATCTTCGCCTACCTTGACCTTAACCAAAATTGAACATTTTTCAAAGGTCTCACCTTGAGCCGTGATACATACCACAACCTAACCATCAGGGATAGCTTTTTTTGACCGTGATGCTCTATATGAGATGATGACGGGCACTAAAGAGTTGGTGTGTTCCCAAGGATTGGATAAGGGCTCAACAAAAAATAATTTAGCAGAATTGGCGCCCAGATTCATGTTAGATTCGGAGTCTTCGCTTACCTGTTTGATCTCAAATCACAAAGCTGATGGAATAGCAGGCTATTTTGATGTTTTCGGAGTCTTCGCTTACCTGTGGTTTGAGATCGGAGGAAGATGACGTGAAGACGGGATGCAAAAATGTAAAGTTATTTTTTGTTGAGCCCGAAATCAATGAGTCATTGGGCCAAGAATAATTCCTGTACAACTTTCTGGCCTGGGTCTATAAAGAAAAAATCGTCTTCATAAGGTCCATGAATCAGTTTCCTGAAAAATGTCAAATTTCCCTGGACCTCCTTGTATTTTTTCTCGAAAAAACGGGCGTTTTCCTTGGCCCT
>DAOVUP010000186.1 GCA_030632525.1 Desulfobacteraceae bacterium
TATCAACGCTCACCATTGGGTTTTCTCCCAACATACTGAGTCCATGTGCCATTCCTTTCAAGAAAATGAGATTGACCGAAAATAACTTTGGTGATAATCTAACTAGTGCCTGAACGAAAACCGTCTTTTTCACCCATATCTGCGTCAGACTCAAATTTTAAGCCTCAAAATACTCAATGTATTCCTGCGGTTAAAATTTTCGTCTTCCTTGATCTGAACGAAAAATCCTGGTTTTCGTTGGGACACTAACTACTTTTTTACGATACTTTGTCCATTGTGTAAAGAAACAACCTGAAAAAACTGGGCGCTTCTAAAAGCGGCGTCATATTGAGACCTTTGAAAAATGTTCAATTTCGAAGTCTGCGCTTATCTGGTCAAGGTCAAGGCGCGTGAGGATTTTGACCGCAGGAATATGTTGAATATTTTGAGGATTAAAATCCGAACGCAACGCAGAGATTGGCTAAAAGGGGACGTTTTGCAAAGGTCTCATGGCTTCTACGGGGAAACGAATGACAAACCTGATAGATGAATTAAGAGTAAAGATCATTGATACCCTTAATCTCGAAGATATTGTACCGGATGATATCGGTGAAGATGATCAATTAGTTGGCGGTGAATTGGGGTTAGATTCCATAGATGTCCTGGAATTGGTTATGATGATTGAGAAAGATTATTCCGTTAGAATTGATAATAAGGAGCTCGGTGCCAAGGTCTTTGCAAATTTGAGGGCCTTGACTGATTATATACAGGAAAAATCCCCGGGGTTATCTCATTGACGGATATCCGAGTTTATATCACCGGGACGGGATTGATTACTCCCGTTGCACGCGGTGTCCCAGAGACAAAGGCCTCCATTATGAACGGTGTCAGGGGAATCGGACCTGTCACTCTTTTCCCTGTTCCCCGGGACAGATCTCTCCCCGTTGGCGAAATTCATGAATCATTCGAAGTAGATCGGCTTCCCAGAACCCATCAGTTAGCCCTCATTGCGGCAGAAGAGGCAATGTACGATTCAAAAGATGCCCCTGATGCGATCGTTATAGGGGGGACAACGGGAGGGATGGCCCTGACCGAAAAACATCTGAAAAGAGGCGATACCTCGCGGGAATTATTCAAGTACCATTCAACGGGTTCCGTGGCTGAATATCTTGCCGCAAAGCTTAAATGCAAGGGGCCGGTTATCACCGTTTCAACGGCCTGTTCGTCAGGAACTGCGGCCATCAAGATTGCCCTTGAGATGCTCAGGGAAGGGAAGGTCAAAAATGTCCTCGTAGGGGGGGCGGATTCGCTCTGCCGTCTTACATATTACGGATTCAACGCCCTGCAGTTAATTGACCCGGCCGGCGCTCGCCCCCTCGACATCAACAGACGTGGGATGACGGTCTCAGAAGGTGCCGGGATGCTTCTTCTTGAGGGTAAGGACAAACCGCCCGATAATGCAATGGCAGAGATCCTCGGGGCTGGCCTGTCCTGTGACGCATATCATCCCTCATCACCTGATCCTGAAGGCACGGGGGCCCTGGCCGCCATGAGGGCTGCCATAAAAGATGGTGGTATTTCCCCTTCAGAAATTGATTACGTCAATCTTCACGGCACAGGAACCATTGACAACGATCTTTCCGAGGCGAGGGCATTATATACGCTCTTCGCCGAGGACAAGCCTCTGCTCTCCTCCGTCAAGGGCGCGTTTGGACACAGCCTTGCCGCAGCAGGTGCAATAGAGGCTGTGATTTCTGCAATGGCGATTTCTGATAATTTTGTTCCGGGCAATGCAGGTTGTGACACGCCGGATCCGGAGCTGCGTCTCAACCCCGTCATTGAACCGATTGAGAGGGATATCCAAACCGTGCTTTCAAATTCTTTCGGGTTTGGAGGCAATAATGCTTCAGTGGTAATCCGAAGGCCGGAAGAAGAGAAAGCCCCGATAGCTTCTCAAATACCTATCCCTCTAACCGTTGTTGGATGTGCCTGTATCACCGGGGCTGGAAAGACCCGCATTACAGAAAAAACGGTATCTGCGGGCCAAAGTTGTAAGGGAATACTTTCAGGGAGAGAAGTATCAAAGGATCTCTCCTCCAAAACTGTCAGGCGACTTAAAAGGCTGTCACGATTGGTCTTATCCCTCGCCATCGCCGCCCATAAAGATTCCGGGGAATCGGACGACCCGCACTCACTCTTTTTTGGCACCGGATGGGGGCCCCTTTCAGAGACATATGATTTTTTGACCAAGCTTTATGAATCGGAAGAACATTTTACCAGTCCTACAGATTTCGTCGGCTCTGTGCATAATGCGCCGGCTGGGGTGATGGCCATCCAATTCAGGTCAACAGGCCCCAATATCACGACCACCGGGGGGGATTATTCCTTTGAGCAATCCTTGATCACAGCAAGCCTCCTGACCAAGAGACGAGATGACTTAATACTTGTAGTGGGTGCTGACGAGTCTCACGAGATGCTGACCGCCCTCTTTGACGACTCTGTATCGGGAGACCAGACACCCTCAGATGGGGGAGGGGCCCTCTGTTTGAGACGTGCGGACACCTCTTCCGGTCTGAGGATATACCCTTCATTCTTTGAATATTCAAAGGACAATCCCTCTATTATTTCATCTCTTATAGATGATCTCGGCGGCCCGGATAGAATTAAGAATAAATATGGAGCGCTTCTTGCTGGAATACCCGGGTCACATCGGGAGAGAGGGAGGAATCAACTCTCGCAATTTTTAGAAGGTTCGGGTTTTGAAGGGCCGGTCATCGACTACAGGAGGCTTACCGGTGAATTTGCCTCGGCATCGGCAGTAGCAGCAGTCCTTGCTATCTGTTTTGCAAGGGAGGGAAACATCCCGGAAGCTCTTTGCGACAGGGAATCTTCTTCCCTGAATGGAAAAGGAATCATAATTATAGGCCTTGGAAAATTTGTAACAGCAGTTGAAGTAATCACTTAGAGTTGAAGATTGATAATTGCAGATTGATGGTCTCCTAAAAAGTCGAAGCCTTAAGGATTGGAAGTAACGTCCTTAGGCCTGACTATTTATAATAATTCGCAATTTCTGAATCCCTATCCCGCGATGCGCGGGACTAAATCCATGTAAAAAGGACTTTTTACATGGGTGTCAGGTTTAATATGAAAGTACTTCTCATTTCAGCAAACACGCTAACAACTCCCTATCCAGTATACCCCCTGGGTCTTGATTACGTGGCTGACGCAATAGCGGCAGATCATGAGATTAAGATTGTGGACATCAACAACCTCGGAGAGCACGGCTCATTAGGAAAAGAGATAAGCTATTATTTACCTGATATAATCGGTCTTTCATTGCGCAACATAGATAACGCCGACAGCGTGAACAGGAAAGGTTTTATAAAGGAATATCGGCAGTATGTAAAGGCTATCAGGAAGCATTCCAATGCCCCGCTGGTCTTGGGGGGAAGCGGTTTTACCTTGTTCCCCGCAGAAGTTATGGAAGCCTTAGGGGCAGAGTACGGAATAATAGGCGAAGGAGAAAGGTTGACGCACCTTCTTGAAGCTATGGAGAAGCAGGAAGATCCCTCTCGCATCCCAGGAATCATTACCTTAGCCGAAGAAAAAGAGGTTCCTGACCCTTTTGACAGGTCATTTGCCTTGAATTATGTACCCGATATCTCCCGCACAAAATACTATCTTAAAAACGGTGGGATGCTCAATCTTCAGACAAAGCGGGGCTGTACATTCCGATGTATCTATTGCACATATCCACGGATAGAGGGAAGCCATCTGCGGCTTATCCCCCCTGAAGATGCGGCAAATAACGCGTTACGCCTTCAGAACTCCGGGGCAAAATATTTTTTTGTCATTGATTCAGTATTTAACTCCGATTATTCCCACAGCATCGAGGTGGCACGTGCTTTCAAAAAAGCCGGGATCTCCATCCCATGGGGGGCTTTTTTTGCACCTACAAACCCGCCTGAAGGATATTTCAGGCTAATGGCTGATGCCGGTCTTTCACATGTTGAGTTCGGGACTGAATCTTTATCAGCCAATATGCTGAAGACCTACAAAAAACCCTTTGGCGCAAAACATATTTTCAATGCCCATAAGGCCGCTATTGAAGCAGGATTATTTGTTGCCCATTACTTCCTGCTCGGAGGCCCTGGTGAGGACGAGGACTCGTTGAATGAGACGCTTTCGAATATCGCCATGCTGAATAAAAGCGTCCTCTTTTTTTTTGCGCTCTGCGCATTTATCCGCATACGGCCCTTTATGACATTGCAGTGGAAGAGGGTCAGATATCAAGGTCTCAGAGCATATTAGAGCCTGTTTTCTACAAGCCCAAGTCAATAAGCAGCGATGAGA
>DAOVUP010000133.1 GCA_030632525.1 Desulfobacteraceae bacterium
TATGGAACACCCAGACGTCTGGTCCTTATGGGAAAGGGTATTTCCGAGATGCAGTCAGATCTGGTGAAGGAAATCACCGGACCTCCAAAAAGCGTGGCCTATGACAAAGAAGGGAGGCCGACAAAGGCAGCACTTGGTTTTGCACAGAAGCAGGGGGTGGTTGTTGAAGAGGTGCAATCCATAGAAACCCCCAAGGGGGACTACCTGTATGTGAAACGTCAGATTCCGGGGAGGAAAACCAAAGAGATTTTGGCCGAGGCCTTGCCCAAACTGATTGCGGATATTGTCTGGCCAAAGTCGATGCGCTGGGGGAGCATAGGTTTCCCTTTTGTGCGGCCCATTCACTGGGTAGTATGTCTGTTTAATGGTGAGGTAATCCCGTTTGAGGTGGCCGGTGTAAGTAGTGGTCGTACTACCAGGGGGCATCGGTTTATGAGCCCGGAGACGATTGAGGTTTCAAACGCTCAGGATTATTTCACCGGGATGGATCAGGCCTTTGTGGTTATTGATCAGCAGGAAAGGGAGCGGGTGGTAGAGCGAATAACCCGGGAAGTGGCTCAAAAGGCGGGGGGCAAACCTATTGATGATCCGGAATTAATCAGCACAGTGGCTAATCTTGTGGAATACCCCTCTGCGGTTTGCGGCAGTTTTGATGAGATGTTTTTAGATCTTCCCGATGTTGTCTTGATAACGGCCATGAAGGAGCATCAGAAATACTTTGCTGTTTACGATGAAAAGGGCCGGTTGATGCCCAATTTTGTCGCTGTCAATAACACTGTTGCAAGGGATGAATCGGTCGTTCAAAAGGGCCATGAAAGGGTCCTTCGGGCCAGGCTCTCTGATGCGGATTTCTTTTTGAGAGAGGACAGGAAAAGGTCTCTCTTAGATCGTTTAGAGGGCCTCAGACAGGTTGTCTATCAGGCTGATTTAGGTACATCCCATGCAAAGGTTCAGCGATTCACGAAGCTTGCCGGGTATTTGGCCGGGATTGTCCTGCCGGATGAAGCGGACAATATAAGGCTGGTGACAAATCTGTGTAAATGCGATCTGATTACCCAGATGGTGAATGAGTTTCCATCTCTTCAGGGTGTTATGGGGAAAGAGTATGCCCAATTGGAGGGATACCCTGATGAGGTCTGTTCAGGGATATACGAGCACTATCTTCCTTTAAGGGCCGGAGGACAACTCCCAATATTTAAGATCGGCGCTGTTGTCGGGATGGCGGATCGGATGGATACCATCGCCGGATGTTTTGTTGTTGGTCTTGAGCCCTCAGGAAGCGCTGATCCCTTTGCCCTTAGGAGGCATGCCCTTGCCATCATCAGGATAGCAGAAGATATGGGTTGGGACATTTCTCTCAAGGAGTTTATAGAGCAGGCCCTATCGCTTTTGAAGGAGGAAATTGAATTTGACAATGCCCAGATGCTTTCCAAGGTAATGGCCTTTGTGAGGGAGCGCTACAAGAATATGATGCTGAGGTCAGGTTATGAATCCGATCTGATCGAGGCCGTCATCTCGGTAGATTTCGATCGTATTCAAGAACTCCGTTCAAAGATCGATCAGCTCAAGAGGTTCTCTTCTGAATCAGAGGAATTTCACCAGCTGGCTTTGACCTTTAAGCGGGTGAGCAATATCCTAAAAAAACAGGACAAACCCTTTGAGACGGACCCGGCCCTGTTCCGGGAAGATTGTGAGGGGACCCTCTGGAAGACGTTTCAGACCCTCAAGGACGATGTTTACAACTCCCTTGAGAGAGAAGAGTATCTTAATGCCTTAGGTCTCATGGCGAAGCTTAGAAAACCGGTGGACGATTTTTTTGATGGGGTAGAGGTTTTGACAAAGGATAATCAGGACTTGAGAGAAAACAGGGTGGGGTTGTTACAGCAGATAGCCGGTCTTATGCTCCTGATTGCGGACTTTTCCAAGTTTTCCATCTGAAATGCGCTAAGGTGATTCTGTGGTTTTTACGGTTTTTTGATAAGGATATAGAGTTCTCCATCATGTTTTAGATGGCCTGCTGCTATTTCGGCGTACGGGCCATTTCCCCAGAAGATATCCGCCCTGCCTGCCCCTTTTATTGCGCCCCCGGTATCCTGATTCACGACAAAACGGGAAAATTTGTTCCAGCCTGTTATTTCGCCCCGGCTATTAATGGTCGGCTTTTTACATGAAATGAAGGCCAGGGCCCCCTTGGGAAATAGTTTCGAATCTAAAGCCAACGATCTACCTGGTGTCAGGGGAACGCTTATGTTGCCCAAAGGCCCCGTTTTCAGACGTCGAAAGAATATATAGGAAGGGTTGTAGTTAAGGATTTCCTTAACTTTTGCGGGATGTTCTGAGAGATATCTTCTGATAGACTGCATAGACATCTCTTTTTTGGTCAGAAATTTCTTGTCTAACATATACCGACCGATGCTTCGATATGCCAGACCGTTGGATGTGCTGTAGCCCACACTGATTGTATCGCCTTTGCGCAACTTAAGTTTCCCCGAACCCTGTATTTGAAGAAAGGCTATGTCTACAGGATCCTTCAACCAGGCGATCTCGAGGCCTTGTCCTTTTAACACATCATCTTCGACGATCTGACGTCTCGAAAAGTATGGCAGCAGTTTTTTTCCCTCAATCCGGCCGATTATTTTTTTACCTTTGAATTCGCGCTTGAACAGCGAGAGGTTAGTTATTATCAAATCGTCCGGTCTCTTGTAAATCGGGTATCTAAAGGAATCATCAGGCTTCAGTCTGGCCTCATAAACCGGCTCAAAATACCCGGTAAAGAGGACCTCATTGTTTCCCACCCGCCCAGTTGCACGATAAACTAAAAAATTTCCCCTGATTTCTTCATTTAACTGTTCCGGGCTAACATTTTTTTCTATGAGCGACAGAAATGCCTCCTGGCTCTCTTTGACGTGTTTGGAGGTGAATATTTGAGATCCATAATGAAATGGTTTTTCAGGGTCAAGCCTGTTAAGGTAGTCGAGATTTTTTCTTATGGCCGAGATAAGGGACTCTCTGTCCATATCATCCCGAAAGGTAGGATAAAAGAAGCGGACAGGCGCCAAAGACTCTTCAGGATGCCGGGCCTCCCTTTTCAGGGCAGGGTGGCACGCAAAAAGAGTCATGGAGATTATCAGAATGAGGGGTTTTAAATAAATTGTTCTGACGGTCAGCATGGGTGCCTCGAGACCTTTGCAAAACGCCCCCTTTCGAAGTCGTAGTTTATCTGCCCAATCTCTGCGTTGCATTCGAATTTATCCTCGAAATATCCGATATATCCCTGTGGTTAATCCCGCTAAAGCGGGACTCATGCCCCTTGATCTTGAATCCCGCTGAAAGCGGGAAACATTTTTCAAAGGTCTCGCCTCGAAGCAATAATCGTGTATACTTCCAACTCAAATCCATTTCAGACGGGATTCAGCATTTTGACGATCTCCACCATAATATATACAGCTGTTGTCACCCTTCATCAAGTCTAAAAAGTAGTTTATCAGGCGACACGCGGGATTGAAATTTGAAATTGGGAAAAACAGAAGAATGTAGATCCCTTATCTAATTTCAAATTTCGAATTTCCAGTTTCGGTATCCGATTTTCAATTCGATAATACACCGTATTTCGGAAAAAAGTGTCAACTCGTGAATGAAGGATGCCCAGTTGTTCTTATCAAGCAGGGGGTGAAAAAAACTACTGGGTGTGGTTTAGGGTACGAGCAATAATTTATATGTGGTTTTTTTGCCACAGATCTACGTTTATATGGATGATCTCACAGAGGGGCAAAAATTTTGCCGGATAAATTATCTTTTAATATTAACAATATAAGCCCAATCATTCCTTTTAGGTTGTCCCTGTGGCCTGTTGGCATGCTATTTGCTTAACAATCATTACGCAAGATTCGAAAGTGAGAGCTAATTTAAGGAGTGGCTTGTGGATTATAAACAACGCACGTTGAAGGACGAGATTGGCTGTACCGGGATTGGCCTTCATTCCGGTGAAAAGATAAGCATAAATATCAGGCCCGCCCCGTGCGATACCGGAATACGTTTCGTGAGGACTGACCTGTCTGGACATCCGATTATTGAGGCGCGTTTTGATAACGTATTTGATACCACCTTGGCGACGACCATTGGTTTTAATGGGTGCAAGGTTTCGACTATTGAGCATTTGATGGCGGCCTTTTACGGGTTAGGAATTGACAACGCCGTGGTAGAATTAGATGGTCCCGAAGTGCCTATTATGGATGGTAGTTCGGCCCCCTTTGTATTTCTTGTAAAGAGTGCCGGGATTAAGGAGCAGAGGGACCCAAAACGCTTTATCGTCATAAAAAAGACATTTAAGATTGACGATGGAAACCGATCCATTTGCGTTTATCCGTCAAAAGAACTCAAGATCAGCTATATGATCGATTTCCAACACCCCCTCTTGAGAAATCAGGAATTCGAGTTGCATTTTTCAGGGGGCGACTTTGTGAGGGAGATCAGCAAAGCCAGGACCTTTGGTTTCTTGAAAGATGTTGAGACCTTAAAGGCAAACGGACTTGCCAGAGGCGGATCTCTCGACAATGCTGTGGTTATTGACGATTTTAGAATAATTAACGAGGACGGGCTTAGATTCAAGGATGAGTTTGTCAGGCATAAGATTCTCGATTTTATTGGAGATCTTTCTCTTATTCAGTCTCCTATAATCGGCCACTTTGTTGTTAAGAAATCCGGGCATTTCCTGAACCAGCAGATGTTGACTTCGCTGATGCAGTCAAAAAGACACTGGAAGGTGTATGCGTTTGTTTCACCGGAGGAATGTAGCAAAAACAGCGTAAGAATCCCCGCTTTCGGCCTGCCAGAACCTGCTCTTGGATGAAAACAGATAAGTTTTCTGGCTTTATATCCTACAGTTAAAACGAGGGGTTATCTCTTAGGGGTAGTCTGTTGAGATGCCCCTTATTTTTTGATTAAGGTGCCGCTCGTTTTTACTCGCCTGCATTTTCTGCTTTTCTTAAGAACACGTGAAACCTGAATCACGCATTCCTGATTCCACAACTCGCTTGGGATAGGGCTTGCATTTTGCGTGCCCCTCGCATATTATCTTCTTTTTTAATTTCTAATATTTTGTTTGTGCAAACTTTGCCATATGGCTCTCCATAAGGAATGGGAGATGAAGAAAAGCCCATTTATTTATAAAAGCCTGAAATTTGCCCTGCCGATTGTCTTTCTTGTCGGTTTGTTTTCGAGTAGGCCCGCATTGGCCGCAGAAGCTCGACTAACTGATATTGTGATTACAAACACCCAAGACTATCTACTCTCATATTTCAGCGTGGCCGACTGTTTTACCGAGGACATGAAAAGGGCCATTGACAACGGCGTCAGCACCACATTCACGTTTTTTGTAAAACTGTATGAGGTTAGAAACTGGTGGTGGGATAGGAGCATTGCCGACCTGAAGGTGAGCCACGAGATAAAGTATGACAGCCTGAAAAAGGTCTACATTGTGAGGCTGTCATCAGGAGACAATAAGGTGATTTATGTCAAGGATTTCGATGAGGCCAAAA
>DAOVUP010000215.1 GCA_030632525.1 Desulfobacteraceae bacterium
CTGACTTCACGGGAGATTGAGACCTGATTTCTATTGCGATGCCGTGTACATCAAAATAGGAGACAACGGCAAAAAAGAGGCCGAATGGAGGAGTTAGAGGCAATTGGTCCTTAGAACAGGACTCACCGCGCGGGAACCCATCGGAAGAAATCTTCACCCAACCGTCCTTGTAAGGCGATAGAACCACTGAGGTCCTCAGATTCAGGGCAATGTTCACAGTGATTGGCCTTAGCCTCTCAAATGGAAGCGCCATTGCTTTTATGTCCCAGGTGCCGCCTGCATCAATACGGCATGGAGCACTTGCCACCACCTGATGTTGGGTCAGCAAATCTCGAAGTGATTTAGACATATTTCAATACTCCCATTTTTTTTCTTTCAACCAATGGAGTGCCATGAAGAGCCCGGCTATTGTTTTGCCATCCTGGATCATACCCTTATGGATCATTTCTATGGCATTGTCCACCTTCACCTCATGGACATTGAGCATTTCATCTTCATCAAGATTCTGCTCGGTGGGTGTCAGGTTAGCAGCAATAAACATGTGGATGCGCTCATCCGAGTAACCCGGTACAGGTGTAATTTCCCCCATCTTTTGCCACTCATCTGCCAAAAACCCCGTTTCCTCGGCCAACTCTCTTTTGGCGCATTCAAGAGGTGTCTCGTCCGGGTCGAGGGTCCCTGCAGGGATCTCCCAAATAAAATCTCCCATGGAATGGCGATATTGCTTGATCAATATAATAGTGTTTTTATCAGAGAGGGGCACCATGGCCGAGGCCCCGGGATGACGGATTATGTCAAAATCCACAGTGACACCGTTGGTCAACGTGACATTCTCTCTGATTAGTTTAAAGACCCTTCCATGAAGCAGAGTCACACGACTGTTTACCTTTGATGGCATATAGGAGCTCCTTTCTGCCTTATGAATCTACGTTCTTATCTGGCGCACTCTGGCGCGTTTTACCCCGATGCAGGTTTGCAGCGTAAGGGTTTTCGTTGTTGCGATATACTATATTTATTTAATGGCATCCTTATTTCTTTTGAAGTGCAGTAGTTGGGATCAGGGTGCCCGGCCCGGCCACCAGCCCTCTCATAGGGAATTCATTCCGGAGGAGCTGAACTCAGACTATCTTTCATAAGTGTGGTCTATTCCCGTAGATAATAAGACATACGGATATGACCCATAACATGGAGTTGATGATTTGAGGCCGGTCCTTGATGAGAAGTTGTACCGGGTTTCCGACATCTTCGGAGTGGCGGGCAAGATAGAGGTAGCGGAATATTCCGAAAATCACAAAAGGAACGGTCAGTGGAAGATATAATGTATTAAAGCGCTCTACGACGTCCGGTGCCATCGTGTAAAGCGTGTAGATGGTTATCGAAGACACACCAGTGACAACCAATAAATAAAAAAGCATCCTCTTTGTGTAACCTTTCAGACTCTTTCGATGATTCCAGGCCATCTCTTCCAAAATTTCCGACTCATACCAGCGTTTTCCGAAACTTAAAAATAAGCCGAGACTTAGCGTACAGAGGACCAACCAGATAGATACGGCCATGTCAACAACAATGGCACCAGCCACCGCCCGAAGCGCAAGGCTAACTGAGACAATCACCGCATCGAGAATAACAATTCTCCTTAAACCAAGAGAATATAGAAGGTTCAATAACAGGTAAATACCTATCACGATCCCAAAAGAAGACGAAAGGATAAATCCCCCCCAAAGAGAAGCTACCAAAAGGATGCCCATTGCGCCTTGCGCTGCTTTGGGACTCAAGTCTCCCGAAGCCAAGGGCCGGAAGCGTTTGACAGGATGCCAGCGATCTTCTTTGATGTCACGAAGATCGTTGAAAAGGTATACCCAGGAGCTGGCCATGCAGAATAATAAAAAGGCTTGCATACTGAGCCATATGGCCTTCCACTGAAACAGGGAAAAGGAAAAGATCAGTCCGGTGAACACCAGGGTGTTTTTCACCCAGTAGGCAGGCCGCATACTCTTTATAAGATTACGCAGAAGGTTACCTTCAAACGCTTTAACATGGATTTGACTGATATTCATCTTGGATTTCATGAGATAACTTGATAGTAAACCCTAACGTTGCATAAATATTTGGTCCAAAAGCGCTTCGCTCGGTCTATATCAGGCCATCAAGAAACGATTGCCCATTTTCAAGACCTCACCGTATGTTCAATACGTTTTCGTCCTTGAAAACGGTCAACCATCCCTTGCTGACCCAATCTATACCCTTTTGAACTCAAATTTTATGCAACCTTAGGGTGTACATGAATGACTTTACATTCCAATAAATTGTGGGCTTTTGTGCAACTGATCCTGAATGTAAGTGGCACAATGCTTCATACGAAAGGGCAAAGACGATAAATACCAAAAAGAAACCAACGCGTCTCGATAGACGCTCGCTTGCGCATGCGGTACGCTATTTGGCCGCTCGCGACGAAGACCTGGCGGGAATCGCCAGGGAATTTGGACCGCCACCCATGTGGGCCCGAGAAGAAAGATTTCATACCCTGATTCACATTATCCTTGAACAACAGGTATCTTTAGCATCGGCCAAGGCGGCTTATGATCGGTTAATAGCCGCTGCTGCTCCTCTCACCCCGGAGCGATTTATGCAGCTTAATGATATTGAGTTGAAGACAATCGGCTTCAGCCGTCAGAAGATCGCCTATAGCCGAAATCTCGCAAACTCAATATTACAGGGAGACTTGGATCTGACAGCGCTCAGGACAATGGACGATGGATCTGTAAGATCTAAGTTGATGAAAATCAAAGGGATCGGTATCTGGACCGCAGATATATACCTCCTGATGGTGCTGCGGCGTCCTGATGTATGGCCTAGAGGGGATGTAGCACTGACCGTAGCCATGCAAAGGGTCAAAGGGCTGGTGAACAGACCTGGCGTGGAAGAGATGGACTCGATCAGTCATAATTGGATGCCCTGGAGGGCAGTTGCTGCGAGATTATTATGGCATTACTACCTGAGCAATGGACGTAGAGACGCACCCTAACGCTTATAAGGTCTCCGCTATCAATAGGTTCAAACGAGATAGTTCACTCATAGCAACGGCATTAAGGGCGAAGGCAAAAAACTGTCGCGCCTTATGCCGGGCCCGAGATAGCATTGAGGTGCTATTAGGCTCTAACGCGACGACGCTGAACCGGACCGAGCCTTTGTTATTTATGATGGAGATGTTGTGATTAAATTCTTAGATCCAAACAAACCAATTGAAACGTGCATATCTGGGTCATGTGATAACTGCACCATTTGTAAAACCCTGCATTGTCATTTTACGCTCAGAGATTTGATATATTTTCTTTTGATTGTCTCTCCTTCTTTTCTATTAGGAGGAGCTGGAATTTATCATATAAGTGGATGGTTGTTAATTCCATGGCTGATTTTGATAATCGGATATTTTGGTTTTGTTGAAATCCGGGTGATGTGTTCCCATTGTCCGCATTATGTTGAAGAAGGAAGCTCATTAAAATGTTGGGCAAATTACGGTTCACCCAAAATCTGGAAATATCGACCGGGTCCAATGACATTTTGGGAAAAGGTTATATTTTTCGTTGGTTTTGCGCTTGTCTGGGGATACCCACTTTTTTTCCTGATTTCCGACTTCCAATTGTTTCTGCTAATTGTTTATCTTCTCACGGTTGCTGGCTTTTTTATGACATTAAGAACGTTTCTCTGTTCCCAGTGTATGAATTTCGCATGTCCACTGAATACGGTTAAAAATGAAGTTCGTAGAGATTTTTTTGAGCGTAATCCCGGGGTTGCTAAAGCATGGGCTATTGATATCAAGCACTAAGATCTATAAG
>DAOVUP010000036.1 GCA_030632525.1 Desulfobacteraceae bacterium
GGATCTCTGTATTATTAGTCATTGGGTATTGGGTACTGGGTATTAGGTACTGGGTATCAGGTACTGGGTATTGGATATCGGTTATTCTACTTCACCATCATTCAATTGTCATTTCGTTGTTATTGTCTTTGTGGTTTTTCAATCGACAATCATCAATCATCAATCATCAATCATCAATCCAATAATCACCCTATGACAGCTACGAGATTAGCTTCAGCAACCAGGTCACCGTCCACAAAGGCCTTCCCGGCCATCTTCCATATCCTGCCCCCTGTTCTTAAAGCTTCATTTTCAAATCTGATCTGGTCACCCGGGACGACAGGCTTTCTGAATTTGACCTTATCCATAGAAACAAAAAAAATCTCACCCATCTCTTTCCTCTCCATTACATCAGGGATCGATAAGCGGGCAAGCACCCCCCCTACCTGTGCCATCGCCTCAATGATAAGCACCCCCGGCATTATCGGGTTGCCCGGGAAATGGCCTTGAAAGAACGGTTCATTTGCCGTCACGTTTTTTATACCAACCACCCTTTTGCCCAACTCCATTTCAATGATCCTATCAACTAACAAGAAAGGGTAGCGGTGGGGAAGAATCTTTATGATATCTTCATATTTCAAGGGAAGATCCATGATTAAATCTACTCCTTCTCTGATTGCTTTTCAAATTCCTCCATCTTTTTTTCAAGATCCCTGAGACGTTGGTTGAATTCGGGAAGCCGTTTTGTCAAACTGGAGGTCTTGAGGTGGAGGCGATGGGAAATAGCCGGAGACCCTGAAACAACCTCTCCGGGTGGGATCGATTTCACAATACCGGATTGCGCGGCAATCATGGCCCTGTCCCCAATTTCAATATGATCAATGATACCGACCTGCCCCCCGATGATGACCTCACGTCCGATATGACAGCTCCCGGAGATCCCTGCCTGGGCAACTATTATTGAATCTTCTCCGATAACCACATTATGGGCAATTTGCACCAGGTTGTCGGTTTTTACCCCCCTTTTTATCCATGTCTTTCCCAATGCAGCACGGTCTATGCAGTTGTTGACACCGATCTCCACGTGATCGTCGATCTGAACTATGCCAGTCTGGGGGATCTTTACTGAAGAAGAGCCATCCCTGACAAAACCGAACCCATCATCCCCTATGACACTGCCGGAATGGATGATGACATCGTTTCCGATCAGGGAATCTCGCAGAATGGTTACGTTAGGATATATCAGGCTTCTCTTTCCAATCTTTACTCTTTCACCTATGAACACACCGGGGAAGATAGTTGTCTCGTCCCCTATCTCCGCGTCTTCACCAATATACACCAACGGGTAAATCGACACGTCTTTGCCGATCAGACTGTTTTCATGGATGACGGCTTTCTTGCTTACCCCCGGATGTCTCGACAACGGAGGGGCAAAAATGGCCGCTATCTTTGCATATGATAATTCGGGATTGGAGACCACCACCTGGGCCCCTTTAAAAGATGGGTCATCCCGGGAAATCAATATGGCGCCTGCCCCGGTTTGCTTAATGGCTTCACGGTATCGCCGATCAGCAAGAAAAGAGATCTCTGAGGGCCCTGCATTATCCAAAGAGTTGACGCCCGTAATTACAAAGCCCTTGTCTCCAAGAACCTCTCCCCTTACAACTTCCGCAATTTTCTCAAGTGATATTTTCAAAACCTGCATTCCTCTATTTGCCCAGCTTGTCGTATGCCTCGGTGACTTGATTCGTAATATCTATGGCAATATCGTAATAGATAAGCCCCACAGTGCCATCCTCCAGGATGATAGTGTATTGTTGCTTTTGGGACATTTTTTCCACAATTTTTTCTATCTCGTTCCCGACTTTTCTCGTTGCCTCAAACTCAGCGTCTTTCATCTCCTGAGTAACTTCGCTATACATGTACTTATAATGCCGGGTCCTTTTCCCCAATTCCATCTCCTTGTCTTCTTTGGCATCAAGGCTCAACATCATACTCTGTTTCCTCAACTCTTCTTCGATTTTTGCTATCTGGGCCCTCTCCCCATCCAACTTCTTCTGAAGGGCATTGAACTTTTTCTTCAACCCCTCCCTGATTTTCTGAAACCTGACAGAATTTTGTTGAAGCTTTTTCATGTTAAGTACTCCGATTTTGATGCCTTCTGCCCAAACAATTCGGTTTTGCAGACAAAAAAGCAACGAAAAACATAAAAACAATAGACTAATCTTTTTCATTTCTACCCCCTCACGATTGACGATTGATGATTGTCGATTGATGCCCCGATGAATAGAAAAGAAAAAGCATTTCATGGGGTAAAGTTGTTTATTGAAAAACGCATAACCCGTAACTCGGAACACGCAACCCGCACGGCTAAATCCCGCCACCTATGCTAAATTCCCATTTGCCGGGTGATTCATCTCCCTGCCTATCCAGTTTAAAACCATACTCCAGACGAAGTGGACCGATCGGCGAATACCATCTGATACCGGCTCCGGCAGACTTTTTGATTCCGCTAAAGGTCCAGCTCTGCGAATCGTCAAAGACATTACCGGCATCAAAAAATACAAGACCAACGACCCCCTGTTCCTTGAGCAGCGGGAAACGGTATTCCACATTATAACACATCATCTTGGTGCCACCTATCAGGAATCCGTCCTTGTCGCGCGGAGAGATAGTCTGATAATCATAACCACGGACCGTGTTGATACCACCTAAGAAGAATTTCTGGAAGACAGAGAGTTTACCGTTGTCTTTGATATAGCCTGCTCGCCCCTGCACCAAAAATACAGTTTCCCAGAACAGGGGGAAAAACCAGGTCGTCCGGCCCCGGTATTTGTTGAATTTTTCATCTCCACCTAAACCGGCATATTGAAATGATAGTTCGTTAATCGACCCTCTCGTGGTATTCCAGAGTTTGTCCCTGCTGTCCCGCTTTACCGCAAGTGATATACTGCTGGTTACATTTCGACCTTTCATATCGTACATTGGTCCAGAGGTTGCTTCAACATCATAAATTCGAGAATTGTCAAAATCATATCTTGCCATCGCCCTGGTGTATTCATCAATGATGTCGAGAGGATATCCGAAGTTAAAAGCGGTTCCCAGTGCGTCCCTGGAGTAATCAGTGTACTGCTGATCCCAAGTATAGAGATCAGCGCCGAAAGAGATGCGCGTATCAAAGAGCCACGGTTCAAAAAACTTTATATCAAATTCCGTGTTTTTCCCGCCAATCCTGGCGTTGGCCTGGAGCCTTTGTCCGTAACCTAAGAAATTTTCATCTGCTATCTGAAACGTAACAAAGGCCGAATAGGCAGAGCTGTAACCTGCGCCTACGCTGAAGGTGCGAGTCCCTTTCTCTTTTACTTTGACATTCAACCTCATCAGGTCGTCGCTGCTTCCCTTTTTTGTCTCTAACTGCACGTCCTCAAAAAAGCCAAGCCGGTTAAGGTTTGCGCTGCTTTTTTTCATATGTCTGCCGCTAAAATACTCCCCTTCTATGACCTTCAATTGACGTCTAATAACCTTGTCTCTTGTCACCGTATTCCCTGAAATAGTAATCCTTTCAAAACGAACCTTTGGTCCTTTAGAGATATCATAGATAATATCGGCAAGATGTTTCTCATTGTCCTCTTTGACTATCGGCCTGACCTCTGCATAGGCGTAGCCGTGATCAGCATATACATCTCTCAATGCCAGGATATCCCTCCGCACCATCTCTCGATTGAAAATCTTTTCCTTATCGATACGGACTTTCTTGAGAAGTTCGTCTGCAGGCTCTATTAGAGCCCCCTCGACCGTAACCTTGCCTACCTCATATTGAGGCCCTTCAACAACATCAATGGTAACGACAAGGCCTTCGAGTTTATCGTCATAGGTGACCTTCGGCTCGCCCAATTTCGCCTTTATAAAACCATGGTTGTGATAAAATGCGGTTATCTTGTGAACATCAAATTCAAGCTTCTTTTTATCAAAAATTCCGGCCTTGGTAATCCAAGAAAGAAACCACCACGTGCTGGTTTCCATAAGGTCTCTTAGCTTATCAGCATCAAAATGTTTATTCCCTACAAATTGAATCTCTTCGATATAGACCTTATTGTGCTCATCGATTTTGTATTTCAACATCACCTCGTTATTTGGAATCGGTTCGGTCTTTTCTTCTATTTTAGCGTTGTAGTAGCCTTTTTCCCTGTAAAGTTCCTTAAGCCGATTAATACTCTGTCTGATTTCGTTGTTATCTAAGATGGAATAAAGATTTATCCCCAAATCCTTTTTCAAGTCATCATCATCAATCTGATCATTTCCCTCAAATACGATCTTGCCAACGGAAGGCTTCTCGTTTACGTGAAAGGTAATAACCTTTCCCGAAGGGCCATCCTCGGTCTCTGTTTTGACATCCTTGAAAAAACCCATCTTGTAAATATCGCGGAGATCTTTATCAAGTTTCTCGTAATCAAGTCTATCCCCTGCTTTAGTGCCTACCACAGCCAGGATAGCCTCCCTTTCTATGCGTCGATTCCCGGCCACATGCACCGAATCGATCTGCGGCACACCCATGACCCGATCATAGACATTAACGGTGAGTCGCTTCACTGTATCCGTGATCTGGTCAATATCTTCAGAGACTAAAAAAATAAAAAAAGGCATCCTCTTTTGGGATACATCGGTCACTTTAAGGTCTATACTGGCCTTATTTCCGATCTGAGTAAGACTGCCCATGACTATCCAGTCAGCGTTGAGTTTTTTCCCCAGGGAGATTAATTCTGTCATTTCAATGGGCGAGGCAAAGGCGATGGGCTGTTTGTTAATCCTTTTAGGGCTGATCATCTTAAAGCCTTTTTTTTCCAATTGAGAGGAGAGCATTTTCTGCAGGCCTAACTGAAGATGATTAAGTGTCTTCTGGGCGTTAATCTTAAAGGGTAAGATCGCCATCGTCTCCTTCTGTTGAGCCGCAACTATTTCAGGCACAAAAAAGGCGCACAGAATTAAGAGCAGCATTGTCCGGAATATGAACCTGCCCGCCCTGAAACGTATGGCGTATAGCGCATAGTCCGTGGCGTTTCCAGCTTTGCGCTTTCCGCTCTGCGTTCTGCGTACTGTTTTACCGTATCCGCCCATCTATAAGCTCCATTTTTTTAGACATTTTTTCGGCCAATCTCTGGTTGTGAGTGGCAATTACCATGGCAACTCCTTCATCCCGGTTGAGTTGAAGAAGGAGATCAGCAATTTCCTGGCCGGTTAACCAGTCAAGGTTTCCTGTGGGTTCATCTCCCAATATCAGCTTTGGACTCATGATTAGAGCCCTTGCTATTGCCACACGCTGCTGTTCCCCTCCGGAAAGCTCGCCCGCACGGTGAGTCATACGTCTCTCAAGCCCCACCTTAAAAAGAACCTCTCTTGCCATTCCTGCCGCCTTTTTCTTTGAATACCTCGCGATTAAGGCGGGCATCATGGTGTTTTCAAATGCATTAAACTCGGGCAGGAGATGATGAAACTGGAATACAAAGCCTATTTCCCTGTTTCTCAGTCGGGCAAGTCTCCCTTCATCCATCTGATACATATTGACTTCGCGGAATTTGACAAGCCCTTTAGAGGGAGGCTCGAGGCTCCCCATAATATTGAGCAGCGTCGATTTCCCAACCCCGGACGCCCCCATAACTGCAAGGCTGTCGCCGGGATTAAGAACAAGGCTAACACCCTTCAAGATTTCAATAACATCCCCATGATGAATAAAGGATTTAAATACATCCTCAAGACTCAACATAGGAACCTCGGAATCCACCCTGGCTCTTTCGTTATTCATACCTGAAAGACTCCACCGGATTCAATCTCGAAGCATACCAGGATGGGTAAAGGGTAGCCAAAAACGATATTACTACTGCTGCTGCGGCAACAAATGACACATCAGCAACCTCTACCTGAACCGGCAGGGTGGATATATAGTAAACATCTGCAGGAAGATTGATGAATTTGTACTTCGCAAGCAGCTGACACAGCCCCAGACCGGAGACAAGACCGGCGAATGTGCCGACAACCCCTACAAGTAGCCCCTGAAACATAAAAATAGTCATGATGCTCCTGGCAGAAGCCCCCATTGCCCTCAGGATTGCAACATCCCTCGTTTTTTCCATAACTACCATGACTAACGTGCTGATAATATTCAGGGCCCCAACAAGGACTATCATGGTTAGAATGACAAACATAGTGAATTTTTCAAGTTTGAGCGCAGAGAAGAGGCTCCTGTTCATGACCTTCCAGTCTTTGGTCCAGTATGGATATCCAAGGGCCTTCTGGACTTTTCTTGATATCGTGTCTGATTTATAGACGTCTTCCACCCTGACCTCGAGGCCTGTTACCTTGTCCCCTAACGCCAAGAAGTCCTGGGCATCTTTTAAGGAGATATAGATCATGGAGGCGTCGTATTCATACATGCCTGAGTCAAAAATGGCAGCGACCTTGAACTTTAGTGTATTAGGGGTCCTCCCCAGGGGGGTCAGTTTGCCCTCCGGAGAAATCACGGTTATCACGCTTCCGGGATGTGCCCCTATCTGCTTGGCAAGCTCGCCACCTATGATAATGGGCGGGATCCCGTCGATCTTCTTTTGGAGGGAAGTGATGGAGCCATCCTTGATCATGCTTTTAAAAGTTACAACCGCGCCAGCGCTTAGAGGATCAACTCCCCTCAGGACTGCACCGGATACCTGACCTGAGTTCTTGATCATAACCTGCGTGTAGATAAAAGGGGTTGAGGCAATCACCCCCTCGACTTTGTCAACTTTTTCTGCAACCTTTTGGTAATCGTTGAAAGGCCCGGTTAGATTCAGAACTAAAAGATGGGAGTTTACCCCCAGGATTTTGGACATCAGGTCCGCCCTGAAACCGTTCATCACCGAAAGTACGACAACGAGGGCCATCACACCCACCATTACGCCTAAGATTGAGATCACCGTAATAACAGATATAAAGCGCTGTTTTCGCTTCGCCTTGAGGTATTTCATACCGAGAAACAGTTCGAACATATCGTCCTTAATTTAGGAATTGCGAATTCAGGGATTTAGGAGTTGAAGGTATTTTATTGATTTCAGTTCTTCAATCTATGCCTTCGCTCTCATCTGGGGAAACAGTATAACGTCCCTTATGGATGGTGCGTCGGTCAAGAGCATAACAACCCTGTCAATCCCAATCCCTTCTCCTGCCGTTGGCGGCATCCCGTACTCTAAGGCGGTCACATAGTCTTTATCCATAAACTGGGCCTCTTTATCCCCTGCGTCCCTTAACGCCACCTGATTCTCGAATCTCTCTCTCTGGTCTGTGGGGTCATTTAATTCATTAAATGCGTTTGCTATCTCCCGTCCGCCGATAAAGAGTTCAAAGCGGTCAACGATGTCGGGATTTTGTTCATTGCGTCTTGAAAGTGGAGAGACTTCCGTTGGATAGCCGGTAATAAAGGTTGGATTGATCAGCAGGGGTTCCACAAGGTGGTCAAAGAGTTTTGTAAGAATCTGGCCATGACTCTCCTTGGCAGAGAGACCAATTTCACATTCAGAGGCAAATGCACCAGCCTTCTCCTTAGTCTGGAAGATTTCATCCTTAACACCCCCCAAATCCCTCAAGGCATCAAAAAGAGAAATTTTTGCCCAGGGCGGGGAAAAATCAATGGTCTGGCCCTGATATTCAATTACGTTCCGGTCAAACATCTTATGGAGAAGATGGTTAAAGAGTTCTTCCGTCAGGGCCATCAGATCTTCATAGGTGGCATAGGCCATGTAGAATTCCAGCATGGTGAACTCCGGGTTATGCTTTATGGAGATCCCTTCGTTCCTGAAATTCCGGTTGATTTCAAAAACCCTCTCTAACCCGCCAACCACGAGCCTCTTGAGATAAAGTTCGGGGGCTACTCTCAGATAGAGGTCCATACCGAGGGTATTGTGGTAGGTCTTGAAAGGCCTCGCTGTTGCTCCCCCCGGGATCGGTTGCATCATCGGGGTCTCTACCTCCAGGAAGTCCTTCTCCACAAAAAATTCTCTTATGGCCTGGATGATGCGGCTTCTAAGTACAAACACTTCTCTTACAGGATCGTTCATTATCAGATCAAGGTACCGCTGCCGGTACCTGGTCTCCACATCAGTCAAGCCATGCCATTTCTCCGGCAATGGCCTCATGGACTTTGACAGGAGTGAGAGGTCTTCTGCCAAGAGGGTCAGTTCACCTGTCCTCGTCTTAAAAAACCGGCCCCTGATCCCAATAAAATCCCCAATGTCCATCAGTTTGAACATACTGAATTTCTCGGAGGGAACCCTGTCTTTTCTAATGTAGGCCTGAATGCGACCCGTCCTGTCCTTAATGTGTATGAATGAAGCCTTTCCGAAATCCCGTCGCGCTATGATCCTGCCGGCCATGGCATAGGAGTCGCTTTCCTGCTCAAGGGTATCTTCATCCATCTGACCAAAACGATCTATTGCCTCTGATGATGTGATATCGATCTTATAACCTGCGGGGTAGAGATTAGCCCCTTCTTCCTGGAGTTTTTCCGCCTTATTCTTTCTCTCTTCTATAATTGAGCTTGTTTTGCCTTCAACCATAATAAACCCGTTCCAATAGAGGCTTTCACTTTAAAGAGTTCTCTTTCAGTAAATTAAACCTATTCTTTTAATCTATTTAATTCTCATAGTCAAGATGAAAGCTCGTTGAACAGGAATCAAAACGCTGAGATAAGCATTTTTGTAACCGTTTACAGGTTCCCCGTCTAGCGGGATCTTCGACAGGGTTTCCTGCTGAAAGCTGGAAACCTTTGAACC
>DAOVUP010000060.1 GCA_030632525.1 Desulfobacteraceae bacterium
ATAACATCCGCTCTTTGCCGCTCTATTGCGTGGCAGGCCAGTTCAGGTAGATAGCCTGAAGGCTGTCAGGAAGGACTTAGGCATTTAGGCTGAAAGTCAAAAGATGAACATCGAACATCCAACGTCCAACATCGAATTTTGAATGAGTATAAACGAAGAAACAGTGCAGGGTCTGGAACAAAGACTATATGCGTATATTGCATGCTCAAATAGTTTTTTACTCGACGTGGTACGTTCGATGTTCGACGTTCATCTTTTTCCACTACTGGCTTTCCGGGCATTGTAAAAAAATTCTTGTGCTTTTTGCACAAAACTCAATTGTTAACTGTCTAAATTTGTACCTTAGAGGTATTTCTTGACCTCTTCAGTCAAAGCAGGAACAACGTAAAAGAGATCGGCCACCACAGTGTAATCGGCCTTTTGGAATATGGGGGCATCCTCATCCTTGTTGATTGCGACGATTACTTTTGACGTGCTCATGCCGGCTAAATGCTGAATTGCCCCTGATATGCCGCAGGCCACATACAGGTTTGGTGAAACCACTTTACCTGTCTGCCCCACCTGGTCTGAATGAGGTCTCCAGCCTGCATCCACTGCCGAACGGGAAGCGCCCACACTCGCGCCGATCAGATCGGCAAATTCTTCTAAGATATTGTAATTTTCCGGGCCTTTCATGCCGCGCCCGCCTGAAACTATCTTGTCCGCTTCTGTCAGATCAACCTTGCCACTCTCATCCTCGGCCACATCAACGACCTTTGTCTTGAGGTTCCCATCATCTAAGGTAAAAACCGCATCAACAACCTCAGCGGACTTAGAGGAGTCAGGTTCGCTGATGCTCATCACTTTCGGTCTGGCTGCTGCCATTTGTGGCAGACTGTTTTCAAAAGTCACTTTTGCGTAGGCCTTGCCCGCATAAATAGGCCTGGTAGCCACAAGATTTCCGTCCTCTATAGCAAAAACAGTGCAGTCCTGGGCCATACCGACATCCAAACTGGCTGCTAATCTGGCAGCTAAGTCCTTACCCTGAACAGACGCACCCAAGATCAAAATTTGTGGGTCATTGGCCTTGACCAGTTCAGAAATCACAGACACATAAGCGTCTGTGGTATAGGGCTCCAGTCTGGAGTCGTCAGCAACCAGGACCTTATCCGCGCCGTATTGGCCAAGCTCAGCGGCCGTGCCCTTGATATCGGAACCGAGCAATATCACTGTCAGCTCCTGACCCAAGGCATCTGCCAGACGCCTCCCTTCACTGACAATTTCGTATGTTATCTTCCGGATCTCTCCACCCCTTTGCTCAGCAATTGTCCAAACTCCCTGTGCCATTTTTTATCTCCTTAATTATTATGAGTCATTTCAAGTATATTTCAGGGATTTCTTAACTCTAAGGCATCATTTTTGTTCCTCAATCCGTAATTCCTCAATCCCTCATTTCATCATCATAGAACTTTCGCCTCTTCGTGGAGCAACTTAGCCAGTTCGGCGGCTTTTTCCTGCGGCGTCTCCCCTTCAACAATCTTACCTTCCGCTCTCTCAGGTGGGGGCGTTAACTCCAAGATTTTCAGCTTTCTTGCCCCTTCTCCAAATTCCGCACTATCCAAACCCAGATCAGCAAGGGTTTTTTCCTCAAGAGGCTTTTTCTTGGCCTTCATAATCCCTGGCAAAGAGGCATATCGCGGTTCATTCAAGCCTTTCTGTGCTGTAATAAGGGCTGGGAGAGTCGCTTCTATGACAAGAGTCTCTCCTTCAATAGGCCTGTCGACCTTGACGGACTTCCCATCCTCTGCCACTTCTACCTTAACAATTAATGAAAGCTGTGGAATACCCAACAGTTCCGCAATGGTGGCCCCAACAAAACCGAGGTCTTCATCTACGCCACGCTGGCCGGTAAAGATCAGGTCATAATCGAGGTCCTTGACAGCCGCAGCTATTGCCTTTGCATTGGCAAGAGAATCACTCCCATCCAAGGCCTCATCGCTGATCAGGATCCCCTTGTCCGCACCCATGGCCAGGGCAGTACGGATGGATTCTGTCACCCTTTTTGGGCCAAGACCCACTACAGTAACCTCGCCTCCATGTTTTTCTTTAAGACGCAAGGCCTCCTCAACGCCAAACTCATCATATGGATTCATGACCCATTTGATATCATCGGTCATAATTGATTTACCATCCGATCCGATCTTGATCTGGCTTTCCGTGTCCGGCACCTGTTTCAGACAAACTATAATATTCACTCTATCCTCCTTCCCTACAACCAAGTTTCGGTTAACAAATTATGGTCGCCTTTATTTTTTTAAGCCCTAATACCATTTAAAAAATATTCGCTGATTTGCCCTGCAAGCGTCCTGATATCATAATGTCTGCGACTTGACAATACCCAAAATCTGGACACCTCATCCAAGGCCCCAAAAAATGCCCTTTTCGCCACTTTGGGAATCACATCCTTCTTGAAAATACCCCTTTTTTGGCCCTCGCTGATGATATCCTCAATTATGTCTAAATACTGAATGAATTTTTCATTTTTATATTCCTTCATAAACTTGCCGCTCTGCCGCAGCTCCACCTGAATAATCTCAGCCATGTCCTGGTTCTTTTCGATAAGGCCAAGATGTGTTGATGCAAATCGCTCAAGTCTCTTTGCAGGGTCATCTATCCCAGAGATCTGCGTTTCCATATTATCAATCACGGCCTTCATCTGTTCCTCGAAAAGAGAAATCAGAATATCATCTTTGTTTTCAAAATAGATGTAGATAGTGCCATCGGCAACCTTAGCCTCTTTGGCAATTTCCGATATTTTGGATTGGTAGAAGCCCCTTTTTGCAAAAACCTTGGTGGCAGCCTCTATAATCCGATGATATTTTTCATTGTTTTTTCTTTTGCCCATAGTTTATCAACCGCCAATGAATGATTATTCATTCACGAAGCGAATACCATTGCATGCAAACAGTGTCAAGGGTTTTTCTATGCTTTTCTATCAGATTTTATAAAACCGTGGAAACTTGAACCTGGGTTGTTGGAAGGCCGAAAATGTGATGGTTGAAATCATGCCCCTACGAATGATCATAATTCGCAATCTCTCAATCAACATAAGAGAAATTTCCATATCCGCATAAAATTTATTTGGAATAACTTCTTGACAAGAAATTAGCGGCTGAACTAAATTTTGCAGACTATTCTAACATGCACAATTTGGGTGATAGGGTTAAGGTGACTAACAATCATAAAATGAAAGCCTTTAGCGGGGAACCGAACATCTTCACCCCCACCCGACCAGAAGAAAGCCAGGCCGAGCTGAAGGTGGAAAACCTCACCCTAAAGTTTGGTGGAATTACTGCGCTGAACAAAATCGATCTCTCTGCCCATAACGGAGAGCTGATTTCCATAATTGGCCCAAATGGCGCAGGGAAGACAACCCTGTTGAACTGTATTGCCGGCCATGATACAGCCAGAGAGGCCCGGATTTCTTTCAACGGAAAAGATATAACTCACCTCTCAACCCATCATCTTGCTAAAATCGGAATCGGCCGAACCTATCAGAATATTGAGCTTTTCCAAAGTATGACAGTGCTGTCAAATATGATGTTAGCCCGGCATGCTCACTATAAATATAATGTTGGACAAGCCTCTCTTTTCTTAAAGAACGTACGAAACGAAGAGGTTCGCCACCGAGAGGTTTTAGAGGAATTAATCGACTTCTTAGAGATCGAATCAATCCGGAAAGAGATCGTAGGCAGTCTGCCTTACGGGATGAGAAAGCGTGTTGAACTTGGCTGCGCGTTGGCATTGCAACCGAAACTTCTCATGCTCGACGAGCCGTTTGCAGGAATAACATTAGAGGAAAAGGAGGACATGGTACGGTTCTTGGTTGAATTAAATGAGGCATGGAACCAGACCATAATATTGGTTGAACATAACTTGTCCATGGTTATGAGCATCTCAAAGAGAGTAGCGGTGTTGGATTTTGGGGTCAAAATTGCGGAAGGATCTCCGGATTTCGTTCAAAACCATCCTCAAGTCATTAAGGCATATCTCGGGGACGTCTCCTAAATCGTAACCGTTCACGGGTTCAGGGTTAGGGAAAAATAAAAATAAAGAATATCCGGCGAAGATGAGTGGTCAACAAAAATTGAATGCTATAAATAACAATATTGAGCATATTGACGAGGAATCTTTATCGTCCTTAGTTCGGTTTACCTTGCCCCAGATCTTGCTGAGACAGGCGGAAAAACTGGGCTCTGACAGGATCGCCCTCAGGGAAAAGGCATATGGGATATGGCAGACTTATAGCTGGAGAGATTATTTTCGCTACGCGAAACTTGTTGGGATGGGCTTATTTGCTCTCGGTCTCAAAAGAGGAGAAAAGGTAGGGCTAATCATAGAAAATAACCCGGAATGGCTTTTTTCAGAGTTGGGGGCCCAATCTGTGGGAGGAGTTGTACTCCCCCTCTTTCCCACATCGGCAGCCAAACAACTGGTTAAAATGCTCAACCGCGTTGAAGCAGCATACATCTTTGCCCAGGACCAGAAACAGGTAGACAAGCTTCTTGCATACAGGGAAGACCTTCCACATACAAGGTGCGTCATTTACACCGATCCGACCGGAATGAGGACCTATCGGGATAACCCCTGGCTAATCAGCTTTAGTCAGCTCCTTGACCTTGGGGGGGAATTGGATAACGAACAACTTGACCTTTTTAATACGGCATTGTGGGAAGGAAATCCAGATGATATTGCGCTGATGCTGATGACATCAGGCGCGACCGGAGAGCCCAAATTGGCCATGTTGAGTCACAGCAATATTACCGATATGGCCTCCAGATGGATCAAAACAGCCCCCATAGGCATAGGAGACAACTGGATTTCCTTTACGCCTACGGCCTGGTTTATAGACCAGATATGGAGTGTAGGGATCGCTCTTTGCGGCGGATTGATCGGTAATTTCCCCGAGACCGCTGAAACCGCTGTAGAAGACTGCAGAGAGATCGGGCCTACCGTTATCATCACATCTTCCGGGTTCTGGGAGGATCTCGCATCAATAATAAGGATCGAGATAAATAATTCAGGTTTTATCAAACGTCGTCTTTATAATCTGTCCCAAGATATAGGAAGAGAGATTGTTGATCTTGAATCAGAGAAAAAAAGGGTCTCTGCGCGTTTGAAAACCCTTAGGTGGCTAAGTACCCTGATCGTGTCGCGACCTCTCTTGGATCGTATCGGCTGCCTCAATTTCCGTGTAGCCTACACAGAAGGACATCCGATAAGTCCCAAAGTAATTCAATTTTTCAGGGCCAACGGACTGAATCCTAAGCAGTGCTACGAGACTGTAGGGGCCATAGAGAAAACAGTAGGAATTTTGACGGTGTAAGAGGGTCTTTCCTGATATGGATTTTTTTCTTCAGCTTTTGGCAAATGGCATTTCTTTAGGTTTTCTTTACGCCCTTTCCGCGCTCGGATTTGTCATGATTTTCAAATCGAGTAATGTGCTAAACTTTGCCCACGGGGCGCTTATGGCAATAGGCGCCTTTCTCTTTCTCGCCCTATCTGTCTGGGCCGATCTTCCCATTATTTTGGCATTTGCATTGACGTTAGCCGGAAGCTTCACACTCGGTTTCTTGCTCGAGAAATTTTTTCTCCGCCCTTTGATGGGAAAAGCCCTTATATCTGTAATTATTTTGACCTTGGGGTTAGCACTCATGTTTCGGGGATTGCTGACCTTCATTCTTGGAGAAAATATATACAATTACCCCAAGTTTTTACCCGAAACTCTTTCTTTGAAGTGGGGGGGCATTCAGGTTTCAGCCGTTTACGTCGCTGCATTCATAATAGGAACACTGTCCCTTATCGTGTTTGGGCTCTTATATAAATATTCTTCACAAGGGATCTATATGAGATCCGTAGCTGATAACAAGCCCGCGGCCCTCTCTCTTGGAGTTAATATAAAAAGGAGTTTTGCCCTTTCATGGGCCATTGCTGCGCTGGTTTGCGCCATAAGTGGCGTCTTCTTTGGCATTATCAACGGGGTCAATGTTCAGGCACTGAACTCGATAGGTCTAAAGATAATCCCTGTTGTGATCTTAGGCGGTCTGGGGAGTATCCGTGGAGCTATTCTTGGCGGTGTTATTATCGGCCTGTTAGAGACTTTTACCGGTGCGTACATCTCCTCTTCTTTACGGCAAATCATGCCCTATATTGTACTTGTCTTCATCCTTATGGTAAAACCGTACGGTCTCTTTGGTCTGATGGAAACAAAACGGGCATAATTCGGGTTACGGGTTACGAGTTGCGGGTTTCGGGTTGTAGGTTTTTTGATCAATAATCATCAATTCTGAAGAAACATGAAAATGCGTAAACTTCAATTCCACCCCTGCGGTAATTTCAAAACAAGCTACCATGATGAGCTGGTGATCTTCAATACAGACTTTGGCAGGCTCTGGATCAGCATAGGTATTTTGCTCCTTTTCGGCGTTGTGCCATTTATCAGCAGCCCCTATATCCTTCATATGCTCAACTCCATCGGGATTTATGCCATAGCGGCTGTGGGGCTCAATCTTCTCATGGGCTATACCGGCCAGATTTCACTATGTCACGGGGCCTTTTTCGGCGTTGGAGCCTATACTGCAGCCATCCTGGTGGTAAGGGGAGGGCTTTCTTTCTTACTCACAGTCCCAATTGCCGGACTCGTATGTGCCGCGGTAGGGATGGTCTTTGGCCTCCCTTCAGCCCGTCTTAAACACTTATACCTCTGTGTAGCCACATTGGCAGGGCAGATAATCATTGAATATGTCTTAGTAGAGTGGAATAGCCTTACAGGGGGCGTAAAAGGAATTGTGATTCCAAGCACTAGTCCGTTTGGGCTGGATCTCGGTAACGACCGCTCCTTCTTTTATGTGATATTTATCTGTTTTGTTTTGATGACTTGGATAGCCGTCAACCTGATTCGCACAAAGATAGGTCGAGCTTTTGTTGCCATCCGGGATAATGAGTGTGCCTCTGAGGGGATGGGAATTCCGGTTTTCCCATACAAACTCTTAGCCTTTGCCATTAGTTCCTTTTACGCTGGTCTTGCAGGCGCTCTTTATGCCTGCCACATGACAAGCATTACTCCAGAACACTTTAATTTGTGGTTTTCTATCGAATACATTGCGATGATCATAATCGGGGGCATTGGAAGTATCCCCGGCTCTGTCTTCGGCGCGATATTTATTGTTACGCTGAATGAAGTATTGAGCCATATCCCGGAATACCTGACGAACATTGGTGTATCGACCGGAGCAGAGATGAATATTGCCCCTTTACAGGATTTCTTTTATGGCCTGGCCATAGTCCTGTTTATCATTTTTCAACCAAAAGGCCTTGCGGAGGGATGGCGCATTATAAGGTCAATCTTTAGACTGTGGCCGTTTTCTTATTCTATTACTCCCCTAATTAATGATGACCACCAGATATCTGGATCAAGCTATCTACCATTGGAGGACTGAGCTTCATGGTTTATACCACCTC
>DAOVUP010000237.1 GCA_030632525.1 Desulfobacteraceae bacterium
CAGCATCCCCGCTGAAAACGGGATCTTCGACCAGTATACATGTAGGCGCAAGGCACAAGGCGTAAGGTCTTTTGGTTTTTCAATCAACAATCATCAATCATCAATCAACAATCCCAAGGGGTATCCAGTATCCAGTATCAATATATAACGGGGGTAAGAGGGATATGCGTGTAACAAGTCTCCAGCTTGAGATCAAAGAGAGGTCCAAAGAAAAGAATCTCGAGTCTGTCCTGAGACTTCTCAGTAAGGCACCTGAAAGCGACTTGATATTGCTTCCCGAATTGTGGCCCTGCGGGTATTTTTCATTTGATCGTTATCGAAGTGAGAGCGAGCCGGTAGATGGCCCAACTGTTTCGGCATTGCAGGAAAAGGCAGCAGAATTAAAGACGCATGTTCTGATGGGAAGTATTGTATTGCGACAAGGGGAAGAGCTGTTTAATGCCGCTCTTCTTTTGGACCCTCGTGGCCGGATTATTGCCGAATATCGTAAGATACATCTTTTTGGATATCAATCCGAAGAGAGAAAACTTCTGAGTCCCGGAAAAGAAGCGGTCGTCGTGGATACGCCCTGGGGCAAAGGCGGGATAACAACATGCTACGATCTTCGTTTCCCTGAACTTTATCGGAAGATGGTTGATAAGGGTGCAGTTTTTTTTATGATCCCGTCCGCATGGCCTAAATCGCGATTAGATGCATGGATCCTGTTTAACCGGGCAAGGGCCCATGAGAATCTGGCCTATGTTTTCTCCTGTAACTGTGCAGGTTCCAGCGCGGGGAAACCATTCGCAGGTCACAGTATGATAGTTGATCCATTGGGGAGAGTGGTTGCTGAAGGAGGAGAAAAGGGGTGTATTGTATCGGCAGAGATTCAACCTGATTTTGTCAAGACCGTACGAGAGGATTTCAGTGTACTTGATGATAGGGTTTTTTGATTGACAACGGATATTTGGCACCCTTCATTCACAATCTCATATTTTTTTCGAAATGGGGTGTATTATCGGATTGAAAATCGGGTGCCGAAACTGGAAATTTGAAATAAGATAAGAGTTCTACATTCTTGTGTTTTTCCCAATTTAAATCCCGCGTGTCGCGGGATAAACTTGGTTTTAGCTTTGATGAAAGATGCCAAGTTTTTCAAATGGTTTTCCGCCTTTATCGATTGAATCCCCGAAAATCCCCTCTTGCTGGGAGGTTAAGAGCGATGGAATAGGCGGTGTGTTCACTTTTTGCTTGCATTTCATCACGTTATTGTTTATAAAAATATGATTTGTTAGATCTGGCCACATGAAATCATCGGGCGGGGACCGGAGAGGACGAAATAACTGCCACATTTGACCCCGCCAGAGGCGGGGTTGTTTTTGGATTATGAAATAGGGAAGTTGTTTCGTCCAGTATATATTTAATAAGGATAACCTCAAGATCTGTTTCTTTAACACAATATATTCAATTGCGTTGATAATTTAAGTGGAAATTTCATGAGGCATCCTGAGAAGTGGCCCGTTACTTCGGATGCCTTATTTTCTTTGATGGACAGGTGGGATGAAAACTTTTTCCATTCGTTTGAAAGATAAATCAGCCGAGCAGATTGAGGCAGAATCCCTGTCTGCCCGGGATGCCTTGGAATATCTGAAGGTTGGAGGGTTAGACAGGGTCGTGGCCGTAAAGGTTAACGGGGAGCTACAGGATCTATCAACAGAGATAGAAACCGAAGTGGAAATGGAGCCTGTCTATTTAGCCTCCGAGGATGGCCTCGAAATACTCCGGCACAGCACATCTCATGTGATGGCAATGGCTGTCAAGGAACTTTTTCCTGGTGTAAAGGTCACCATAGGCCCGTCCATTGAGAACGGGTTTTATTACGATTTTGATTATGATCGTCCGTTTAAGGAGGATGATCTCCCTGGTATTGAAGAGAAGATGAAGGAGATCATCAAGGCCAATCTTCCCTTTGTTAGAAAAGAGATGAGCAGCCGGGAGGCGGTCAATTTTTTCAAGGGCCAGGGCGAGGATTACAAAGTCGAATTGATCAATGACCTAGGGGCTGAGATCGTTTCTCTCTATACCCAGGGCAGCTTCACAGATCTGTGCCGGGGTCCGCATATTCCTCTTACGGGGTTAATTAAGGCCTTTCATCTGACCAAGGTGGCAGGCGCTTACTGGAGGGGCGATGAAAACCGGCCCATGCTGAGCCGGATCTACGGTGTGGCTTTTGCCGATAAGAAGAGTTTGAAAAAGCACCTGCACAGACTCGAGGAGGCCAAAAAACGAAACCACACCAAATTAGGGCCTCAACTCGGTCTTTTTAGTACCTATGAAGAGATTGGGGCCGGAATGATCGTATGGCACCCTAAGGGCGCCATGCTGAGGCATCTCTTGGAAGAGTTTGAGATAAGCGAGCATTTGAGAAGGGGTTATGAGTTGGCAAGGGGCCCTCAGATCTTGAAGACTGACCTGTGGAAAAAATCGGGTCATTTCGAGAATTACCGGGAAAATATGTATTTTACAGAGATTGATGAGCAGTCCTACGGTATCAAGCCGATGAACTGTCTTTCTCATATGCTTATTTATGGCTCCAAGTTGAGAAGTTACAGGGATTTACCCAAACGTTATTTTGAATTAGGCACGGTCCACCGGCATGAACGTTCAGGTGTCTTGAACGGCCTTTTTAGGGTGCGAGAGTTTACCCAGGATGATGCCCATATTATCTGCACACCGGAGCAGCTCAACAGTGAGATAAAAGGAGTCCTTGCATTTGTAAAGGAGATGATGGGTGTTTTCAATTTCAAGTATGACCTTGAGATCAGTACCCGCCCTAAAAAATCGATCGGTACAGATGAAGACTGGGAGCTGGCTACAAAGGCTCTGATTGAGGCCATGGATGATGATCATCTGCAGTATGAAATTAATGAGGGAGACGGGGCCTTTTACGGTCCTAAGATTGATGTCAAACTCGAAGACGCATTGGAAAGAAAGTGGCAGTGTGCCACCATACAGTGTGATTTTACCCTTCCTGAAAAGTTCGACCTCACCTATATTGGCAAAGACGGCGAAAAACACCGGCCCGTAATGATCCATCGGGTGATTTTAGGGGCCATTGAGAGGTTTATTGGGATCCTGATAGAACACTATACAGGCGCATTTCCCACATGGCTTTCACCTGTGCAAGCTACCATACTTACTGTAACCGACAGGAATATATCCCATGGGGAGAAGATGCTGGGGGTCTTGAAAAATGCGGACATCAGAGTTGAGGCCGATTTCAGGAATGAGAAATTGGGTTTTAAGGTTAGAGAGGCCCAAATGAAGAAGATCCCGTATATGTTGATTATTGGGGATAAAGAATGCGATAATAACGGGATAACCCCGAGGCAGAGGAGTGGTCAAAATCTTTCGCTTATGAGTGCGGAGGAGTTTCTTGACCTGATTGTTGAAGAATCTAAACAGAGGAGGTAATGACCATAAGAAAAAAAACTGATGACGTCAGGATAAATGAAC
>DAOVUP010000038.1 GCA_030632525.1 Desulfobacteraceae bacterium
ATACGCGGCAAGAGATGGGCGTGTTGAGAATATGAAGGATGAGGATGTGGAGACATATTACTCCTGCACCCTCTGCCAGTCCTTTGCCCCTAACCATGTATGCAGTGTAAGCCCTGAGCGAACAGGTCTTTGCGGCGCCTACAACTGGATGGACTGCAAGGCCGCCTTTGAAATCAACCCGACAGGCCCCAACCAGCCCATAGAAAAGGGTGAGTGTCTTGATCCGGTGCTGGGTCAGTGGAAGGGTGTCAATGATTTCATATTCAAGGCGTCAAGGGGTAATGTGACCCATTATAATTTTTATTCCATGGTGATTGATCCCATGACCACATGCGGGTGCTGTGAATGTATTGCCGCAATGCTTCCCGGCTGCAACGGCGTCATGACCGTCGGCAGGGATTACGCTGGGGAGACACCCTGCGGCATGAAGTTCACCACACTTGCCGGTGTTATGGGTGGGGGCGCTTCTTCTCCAGGATTTGTGGGTCATTCCAAGTACAATATTTGCCAGGGTAAGTTCATCTTGGGTGATGGGGGTTTGCTCCGTATGGTCTGGATGCCCAAGATGCTCAAGGAAGAACTTAAAGAGCGGATTGAAAAACGTGGTGTGGAAATGGGTGTTCCTGATCTTTACGATAAGATTGCGGATGAGACCGTCGGAATCACCGAGGAGGAGATCATGCCATTCCTCGAAAAGGTGGGACATCCGGCCCTCAAGATGGATCCTCTTGTCTAATAGAGGAATAAGGTAAATTTATTTTCGGACGCAGATAAACGCAGATTCGCAGGATTTAACAAATCTGTATATATCTGCTAAAATCTGCGTCCTCATATTTTAGGAGTGCGATATGGGATTAACTGGAATTCAGATATTTAAAATGTTGCCTAAGACAAATTGCGCAGAGTGCGGTGTTCCCACATGCTTAGCCTTTGCCATGAATCTGGCCGCGGGTAAGGCAGAATTAGATAGCTGCCCATACGTGTCTGATGAGGCCAGGGATCAATTGGCAGAGGCATCTGCCCCGCCGATCAGACCGGTTGCCATCGGCGCAGGGACAAGGGCCTTTAAGATCGGTGGCGAAACTGTAATGTTTAGGCATGAAAAGACTTTTTACAATCCAACAGCCCTTGCGGTCATGGTTTCCTCGGATATGGATTCGAAGGCCCTTGATAAGAAGCTGAAGGAGTGGAATGCCCTTCAGTATGAAAGGGTCGGTTTAAATCTCAGACCGGAATTAGTGGCCTTGAAAGATGCCAACGGTGATGCGGCCGCTTTTGCCGGGGTGGCAAAAAAAATTGCCGAAGAGTCCGAGTTCGGTCTTGTCCTGATGACGGATAATCTGGAGGCCATGAAGGCCGCGGTTGATGGTTGCGCCTTCAAGAAGCCGCTGCTTTATGCTGCCACTGCCGATAATGTAGAAGAGATGGGTAATCTTGCCAAAGAGACAGGGCTCCCTTTGGCGATAAGGGGAGATAATGTAGATGACCTTATCGCCCTGAGCGACAAGTTAACAGGAATGGGTCTTAAAGACCTCGTGCTCGATTCAGGGGCAAGGGAAATAAAGGAGCTCTTTCAGGATCAGGTGGCCATGAGGAGGGCTCCTCTTAAGGCCGCTAATAAATCCTTAGGCTTCCCGACCATTACCTTTCCATGTGAAATGGCCGGCAACCTGGATATGGAGACCCTTATTGCCTCCATGTTGATCGCCAAATATGCAGGGCTTGCGGTCCTGTCCGATTTCAAAGGCGAAAGTCTTTTCCCGCTCCTTCTCGAGAGACTGAATATCTTCACTGACCCGCAAAGGCCAATGACCGTGACAGAGGGGATCTACGAGATCGGCGCTCCGGACGAGAATTCTCCGGTACTTGTGACCACCAATTTCTCTCTGACTTACTTTATTGTCAGTGGCGAAATTGAAGGGAGCAGGGTGCCGAGCTGGCTGCTTATCATGGACACGGAAGGGCTGTCCGTTATGACAGCGTGGGCCGCGGGCAAGTTCGCGGGCGATGCAGTTGCCATGTTTGTTAAGAAATGTGGTATTGCCGACAAGGTTGCCCACAAAAATATCATTATCCCCGGTTATGCAGCCTCTATCAGTGGTGAGATGGAAGAGGACCTGCCGGACTGGAATATTACCATTGGCCCGAGAGATGCATCTCTGCTACCGAAGTTCTTGAAGGATATGGCAAAATAGGATAATTGGAACCAGTAAATAATATAGAAAGAGGAGTGTGCCATGTTTTTAATTGGTGAAAATCTAAATGTAATCAATACGATTATCGGCAGGGCCTATAAGGAAAAGGACCCGGGTCCCATTGCTGAGGAGGCCAAGCGGCAGAAGGACAAGAAGATGGACTGGATCGATATCAATCTGGGTCCGGCGAGAAAGGGTGGTCCTGAGCTCATGGAGTTCGTAGTCAATACAGTCCAGGACGCCATTGGCGATGAAATCCCGCTCTGTCTCGATACATCTAATATCGATGCCATGGAAGCGGGCCTGGCCGCCTGTAAGGGAAAGGCCATTATCAACTCCATTATGTGCAGGCCTGAGCGTTATGAAAAGATGATACCGCTGGCCGTAAAATACAAGGCCAATATGATCGCGCTCATGTGGGGACCGGACGGCCTGCCCAGGGACGAAAACGAGAGGATGGCCCTCTCCGCCGAGCTGCTGTATGCGGCCAATGAGGCCGGTGTCCCAAACGAGGATATCTTTGTAGACGGTATTGTGACGCCTGTTAATATCCAGCAGCCACAGCTCATAAGCCTTATGGCCTATCAGGAGATGGTCGGCGAGATGTTTCCCGGTGTGAAATCCACATGTGGCCTGTCCAATATATCAAATGGCCCTCCGGACAATTTACGGCCGATCCTGAATCAGACCTATATGGTCATGTTAGAAAGGAAGGGAATGTACTCCTGCATTGCCGATGCCTATGATGATGGGCTGATTGCCATTGCCAGGGGAGAACGGCCTGATATTGTAGAGCTTATCCACAAGGTCATGGATGGTGAGAATGTTGACGAAACGGCCCTGGCCGATGAGCCCAATGATAATTGGAAGTTAATAGATTATGTGAAGACCGCAAAAGTTGTTTTAGGCCAATCCCTCTATTCAGATTCATGGCTTGAGCTGTAATAGCAGGACTGAATACTTGATTCTGGATGCTGGATGAATAAGTACGCGGTAAGATATAAGTATTAAGTAGCATTGACTTAAAATTGAAGATATTGCACCGTGTTTAGACGGTAATAGCCGGTAAATTTACAAGGGGCCTCCCCGTAGAGCCGAAGATGTGGTGTGGGGAGGCCTTTTTATTGGATAATCAACATCGATGTGCCCGTAAAAAGTCTCCAAGGCCGTCACTCCCGCGAACGCGGGATGATTTTCCTGGATTCCCGCGTGCGCGGGAATGACGAAAACGGGTCAGTGACTTTTTACGAGACTATCAACACTGAGGAGCGTTATGGAAAATACGGGTTGTCATACCCCCGGCGATTTTGAGAGGGGTCAACAGGATAAGATGATTGAGGCTAATCTGGCGCGGGTAGGGCGAAAGATCTTAGTGATGAGCGGAAAGGGGGGGGTCGGCAAGAGTACGGTGGCCAGTTATCTCGCCCTCCTTTTGAGCATGAACGGCAAGAAGGTCGGTCTGTTAGATGTTGACCTGCACGGTCCGACTATTGCGAGGCTCATGAATGTTCAGGGCGGTTTTGATACGGCCGAAGCGGGTGTTGTCAGGCCATACAGGTTTTCTGATAACCTGGGTATCGTCTCTCTCGAGATGATCCTGGGAGACAGAGACACGGCAGTCATCTGGCGGGGACCAATGAAGATAAGCGCCATCAGGCAGTTCATATCTGATATTGAATGGGGAGATCTCGATTATCTGATAGTGGATGCGCCCCCTGGCACAGGGGATGAACCACTTACAGTGGCTCAGACTATCCCCGATGCGGAGGCGCTCATCGTGACCACGCCCCAGGAGATCAGCCTGGCAGATGTAAGGAAATCTATTAATTTCTGCCGCCAGGTGAACTTGAAGATCCTTGGAGTAGTGGAGAATATGAGTGGTCTTCTCTGCCCCCACTGTGGGAAAGACGTCCCCATATTTGGGAGCGGAGGTGGTGTGAAAATGGCCGCCGACATGAATGTGCCCATTTTGGGGCAGATTCCTATTGATCCGGAGATGGTCGATTCAGGAGACAGAGGTGATCTCAAGGGTCTGATGGAGAAACCTGATCTAAAGGTCAACGCGGCGTATAAGAGGATTCTGGAGGGGATTATTTAGATTTGTTGGTCGTTGGATGTTCGATCCGCCGGAGGCGGACAAGTGCTTGCTCGCCTCTGGCGAGTTCGACGTTCATCTTTTTCCACCACTTTCTCCCTCGCCCTGGTCTTCAAGACCCAGGAGTTTCTCAGAAGCATCCATGGGGAGTTGTTCAACCGCGCGAAGTTTTCGCTTCATGGCCCTTGTGCGAACACCGGTCTGGTCGATGGTGTTAGAGGCTGCATCCAAATGATTCTTGACTTTGGCGAGAACATCACCGAATTTACCAAACTCTGTCTTGACTGCTGCGAGAATATTCCAGACCTCACTGGATCGCTTCTCTATGGCTAAGGTCCGGAAACCCATTCTCAGACTGCTCAGGATTGCCGAAAGTGTGGTTGGCCCGGCAACCACAACTCGAAAGGTCTGCTGGAGCTTTTCCATCAGGCCGGGTTGTCGCAGTATCTCAGCGTACAGGCCCTCGGTGGGGAGGAACATAATCGCGAAGTCGGTTGTTCCCGGAGGATCGAGATATTTTTCTGCGATCTCCTTTGCGGAACTCTGGACCGCACGGGTGAGGGCTGATGTAGCCTTTTCAACTGCATCGACATCAGCGGCATCTGCTGCGCTGACAAGCCTCAGATAGTCTTCCTGTGGGAATTTAGAGTCGATGGGGAGCCAGACCGCGGTCTTCGGATCTTTGTCGGCGCCTGGCAGCCGCACTGCGTATTCAACTATCTCTCGGGACCCTTCTCGTGTCTGGACATTTTTGGCATATTGATCCGGTGTGAGGATTTGCTCTAAGAGGGCCCCAAGTTGCACTTCACCCCAGGTTCCCCGTGATTTTACATTGGTGAGTACGCGCTTCAGATCGCCCACGCCGGTTGCAAGACTCTGCATTTCCCCAAGACCACGCTGTACTGCCTCTAATCGCTCACTGACAATCTTGAAAGACTCGGCGAGCCGCTTTTCGAGTGTGTTTTGAAGTTTCTCATCAACGAGCTGTCGAATCTGATCAAGTTTCTTCTCATTCGCTTCCTGCAGGGACTTCAGTTGTGCGTCAAGGGTATTGCGAAGTTTTTCGATCCGGGCTTCATTCGAGCTGGTGAGTTCCTTTATACGTCTTTCAACAGATTCTAATTTATCCCTCTGCAGGTTACCCAGCTCACCAATTGTTTTAATCATCGTCTCAATGGAAGATCTCTGGGCCCTGACCACCTCTTCGCGCAGATCCCGCGCAGCTCTTGCGGACTCGTCTCTGTTAGAACGAAATTCCTCGCGAACTGTTTGTTCTACCCCTTTGTTCGCACGCCTATATGAGGTCGTGAGAAAAAAGAGTATGATCAATAGGGCCATGGCAGCAGCGGAAAAGCCTGCCGAAAGCCAGGTCAGGGTAATATCCGTCATGTTTCACTCTCCTCCAAGGAAGTATCCATTATTTGCCGGGCCTATTGCAAGGGATTTATAATATGGGTTTATGGCAAATAGAAAGCCGATACATTGAGACCAGATAATAAATAATGACCTTTTTCCTTGACTTTCTTTGAAAACAGGTTAATATCCTCTTTAATCATAGAAGGCCGCCCCTAACTGGCGGTCAGGTTTCGTTCTAAGGGAAAGATCCATTTAGCAAAGTGGGACCCTGAAGTTTGGAACTATGAGAATTTCTTGAAAGGAGGGTGTCACTATGGCTAATGGAACAGTGAAGTGGTTTAGCGACCAAAAAGGCTTTGGATTTATCGAGCAGGAAGATGGACCGGATGTATTTGTCCACCATTCCGCCATAAATGCGGAAGGCTTTAAGTCTCTTAATGAGGGCGATCGCGTTACCTTTGACATAGAGCAGGGTCAAAAAGGTCCTGCCGCAGCAAATGTAACTGTGGTTTAAATTAGTATTTTGATTTAATAAGAGGCGCTCCATCAAATCTTGATGGAGCGCCTTTTTTTGTTAAACTGTTTGTCTTGACCGATCAGGATAAAATCAGTTAATCCAAACGTGTTCAAAGTTATCTCATTGTTTTTCTTTGCGAGCTTTGCGGCTTTGCGTGAGTAAAAAATGGAAATACTTGATAAAATAAAGATAGATCTGAATCCCAAAAAAATCGGTGAAAAGCTTCATGTGCAAAAGACTGGGAATTGGGATCAATTTCAAGGGATATTTGAGGCTGCAAAACCGCTTTTTACCCCAAAAGCGGCCTATGATGTCAGATACATCGGTGAAAAACTTGAAGACGCTGTGATCATTGACGGGATCTGTTTAAGGAGCCGGGTCTTGCGCAAGAATCTCGAAACGGTGGGACGCGTTTTCCCCTATGTCGTAACTATCGGCCCGGGACTGGAGGCAAAGGCCGATGCTTCACAGGATCTGCTGGAAAAGTACTATCTCGATACCATAGGAAATGTTGCCCTGATCCATGCACGGAAATATTTAGAGGATGAGCTGCGGGCAAAATTTGCCATGGAAGGGTTATCGTTTATGAGCCCCGGATCCCTGGAGGATTGGCCCATTGAAGAACAGAGGCCCCTTTTTTCGCTTCTTGAAGGGGTGGAGAATGCTACCGGCGTGAAGTTGAACGAGAGCCTCTTAATGATCCCAAGGAAATCGGTATCCGGTCTCTACTTCCCTACAAAAGTCACGTTCTACAGTTGTCAATTATGCCCTCGAAAACGTTGTGAGGGGAGGAAAGCCGCCTATAAGGAGGACCTGGCAAGGGAATACGGGATACTGAAATAACACGTATCAATATTACCTGGGAGCTTGTGCGGCCCTGAGCATACTTCAAAGGAATTAATTTTCGAGTGGAGTATAAAAATGAAAAGGAACGTGGTAAGCCTTGGAAAGACTGCCCATAAGCTGAAAAGGGAGGGAAAGTTAAGAGAGGCGGAAGAGATATATATGCGGATGCTGAGTATCGACTCAGTCAGTGTATATGCCTTTGTGGGACTTGGAGATCTAAAACGTAGTGCAAGGTGTTTTGAAGAGGCAGCCGATTATTATAAAAGGTGCCTTGAGATAGAGAAAAATAACTGGTATGCCCTCGCAGGTCTCGGGGATGCGTACAGGGGGTTGGGCGATCTGGATAAGGCCCTGAAGGCATGGTACCATTGTCTTCACCTCCGACCCGATGATCATAAAACCATGACGAGAGTGGCCGATGGCCTGAGGAAGAAGGGAAAACTGGACGATTCAAAGGAATACTACTTCATGGCCCTTGCAAAATACCCGCTTGACCCTTATGCCCTAATGGGTTTGGGACAGATAGCCATGGAACAAGGGGATGATGATGAGGCCCTCGATTTCTTTGAAAGGGCCGTTGAGATATCAGACAATCCAGTCATCGGACTTACCTGAGCGGCGAATATATTGCGGAAACGAAAAGCATTCGAAAAGGCGATCGTTCTCTACGAAAGAGCTCTCAGATTTGATCCAGGGAATTCCCATGCGTGGCATGGAAAGGCCGATTGTCTTAGGGGAATGGAAAAGTATCCATCCGCAATTGAGGCCTGGGAGATCGCCCTGGAACATGGCATGGATAAGAGACACGGCCTGACCAGGATTGGGGACTCTTACATCAACCTTAACAAGCTCGACCTGGCAGAGGCAAGTTACAGGAAGGCAATTACCATGGGGTATTACAAGTATGCATACCTCGGAATTTCAAAAATTCATGCAAGGAAAGATCATCCCCGTAAGGCCCTGGAGGTATTGTCAATGCTTCGCCACTGGGAGTCAGGGGATCAACGTATTTCCGAGGAGTCCGGAAGGCTTCTGGAAAGATATCCTGAAATCGCGCAATCGACACCTACATATGCTAACTGAACGTCTCGAAATTTATACAACGTACTGAAATTAAACGGGATTGTTGAGATGGTTTGTGGTGTTTTGGATGAGTTTCCGGTGCCAAAAAGAGATTCCCCATGAAGAGAGCTGATAGAATTTGTCAAATACCGCCCGGGCCATTAAGAAAACGGAAAAATCTCTCTTTTCCGCAATTTCAACGGTCATAAAATATAGGCGTTTAATATGGGATCAAAGACCATTGTCATATCGCTGGGAGGATCGATCATTATTCCTGAAGAGGTTGATATACCCTTCTTGAAGATGTTCAAAGAGATTATCCAGAATCTGCAAGATGAACGGTTTATTGTCATCTGTGGCGGCGGAAAGATCTGCAGGCACTACCAGAGCGCGGCAAGGCACATGGCAGAGGTATCAAAGGAGGATCTTGACTGGATCGGAATCAGCGCCA
>DAOVUP010000201.1 GCA_030632525.1 Desulfobacteraceae bacterium
AAACTCAAAACTTTGCATACTTCAGGCACTTCTCAGTATTGATAGAAGCCCCTCCCTGTCTTTCTACCAAACCATCCCGCATCAACATATTTTCTCAGAAGAGGGCAGGCCCTGTACTTGCTATCGCCAAGACCCTTATGAAGGACATCCAAAATAGCCAAGCAGGTATCCAGACCGATCAGATCAGCCAGGGCCAAGGGGCCCATGGGATGATTCATACCCAGCTTCATAATCTGGTCAATGTCCTCAACTTCACCTACACCTTCGAAAAGGGCATACACCGCCTCATTGATCATCGGCATTAATATCCGGTTGGCTACAAACCCTGGGAAATCATTTGCAGGCACAGGGGTCTTACCCATCTTGAGGGACAGATCTCGGGTATCCTGAAAAGTCTCATCAGAAGTAGCCAATCCATTTATGATTTCCACTAATTTCATCATTGGAACAGGATTCATAAAGTGCATCCCTATCACCTTTTCGGGTCTCTTGGTTACCGCACCTATTTTTGTGATGGAGATGGAGGAAGTATTGGAAGAAAGGATAACTTCTTCTTTACAATTGTTGTCTAAATCTTTGAATATATTTAGCTTTAAGGACTCGTTTTCGGTGGCAGCCTCCACCACAAAATCTGCCTTGACCATATCTTCCAAAGAGGTCGATCCCTCTATTCTTCCCAAAATCGTTTCTTGCTCTTCTTCAGTAATTTTCTCTTTCTTGACCATCCGCCCAAGGCTCTTTTCAATGGTTGAGAAACCTCTTTCCACAAATTCATCTCTGATATCATTCATGACCACGGATAACCCGCATGCCGCTGCAACCTGAGCAATCCCTGAACCCATTTGTCCGGAGCCAACCACGCCCAATGTTTTTATTTCCATTCTTCGTATTCCTCCCTGTTTATTAATCAATCCCTTCATATTCTAAACTTACCTCGAAATCGCTAAGATCACAAGAACAAATTGATGCTGGATACTGGATCAACCCGCAACCCCTTGCCATTGATTATTGACGATTGACTATTGACTATTGAAAAAATACCTAAATCACAGCTAAGCCAATGACCAGTGACTTTGCACTCTCAACCCGTAACCCGTAACTCGCAACCCGGAACCTCGTCTGGGTCATATTTTGCTGTCCAACACACTGCAAACAAACTCGGCAACCTGTTCTGCCCCGTTGGGCGCCCTCCTCCTGATACGCGGCATCTCTAACAACCGGGAGGTATTGGAAATCCAATCTCCTGATCGAAAGCTTTCTTCCTCGATGGCAAGACCGTTCATATGTCTCTCTATATAGGCGCCCAGGATCTCTGACTCCCTGAAATTTGACCTTTTTATATAACCAAAGGGGACACCGCCGTGATAGACCTCGGCAAGGGTACTGTAGCCCACCTTTCCCACAACCGCATCAGCGGCATTGATCAGATCCGGGTGAAAGAACTTTGAATGATGCGGCAGGGTGATCAGGTGATCATGAATCCTAAAGACGTTACTGCCGCCGGGAACCACCAGATAGAGGTCCTCCGGCAGCTTTAGTCTTGTCAGGGACCTGTAATTTTCCGGCACGCCTCCCATGGTAATCAGCACCATCTTTGCCCCCACCGGTATTCCCAAGCCTTGCCGGACCTCATCCCTGGGGCTCCTTGCCCTGCGGCTGACCGGCAAGGTATTGAGATCAACCGGTTTCAACGAACACACCGGTTGGGTCTGGATATGATAATCAGCTTCGCTGAATAACCTTCCAAGATAATCCACATGGTGTTTTAAGCTATCATGGTGCTCTGTATATTCCTGATAAACCCAGTCCCATGTGAAGTTCTCCACTAATACCGAGGGCAGCCCTCCCTCCCTGGCAACCGCGATTCCCATGGGGGCAATGTCACAGATAACAAGCTCACAACTCAGTCTGTCAATTTTCATGGTCAACCCCGATATCCGGGAGCCCTCAAAGGGGATAAATCGGTTCAGATGCTCTACTGTTCTGGCAAGGTCGGCACAGAGCGGCGTCTCCTGCACCAGTCCGATATCTGTCATGAGGGAATGATAGGTATGAGGGCTTTCGAGAGATTCCTGAAAAAACCAAGTAGGTATGGTCGTAAAGATCTCAAAGTGGGCCAAGGGATCCATATCGTAAACGGCGCTCATCACCGCCGATGCTCTCGCAGCGTGACCAAATCCATGAGGTGAAACAAAGTATGCTATTCGTTTAGTCATTGGATCCTGGATGCTGGATACTTGATACTGGTTAAACCTGGAACCCGCAACTCGTAACTCGCAACCCAAATAGGATTGACTCAAAACGCCTCTTGGGATACATTCCGGTCTGAAATCTCGCAGGGGGTTCCGATGCAAACAGACTTTCTTCTCATAGACAAACTGATACTGATCCTCTATTTCATAGGCGTTATACTCTTCGGCGCCTATTTCCGCAAGAAAAGCAACACCTCTTCAGGCTTTATGATTGCAGATGGAAGACTCCCGAGCTGGGCCGTGGGGCTCTCCATACTCGGCACCTTTGTCAGCAGCATAACTTTCCTGGCATATCCGGGCCAGGCGTATAACTTCAACTGGGATGTCTTCGTGTTTTCCCTTACCCTTCCGGTTGCTGCAATAGTTGCCACCATCTATTTTATCCCGCTTTACAGAACAAGGGTAAAGGTATCGGCCTATGAATACTTAGAACAGCGCTTCGGTGCATGGGCCCGAATCTACGGCAGTATAAGCTTCATGTTAGGTTCTTTAGCCCGTATCGGGATGATCCTGTTCCTGGTGTCGCTTGTGCTGCACAACCTGACGGGGTGGTCCTACGCTACAATCATCATTATTACAGGCGCCGGGGTCACACTCTATACGGTACTCGGTGGTATCGAGGCAGTGATCTGGACCGATGTAATCCAGGTAATAATCCTTTTCGCAGGGGCAGTTATTACCACAATCATCCTACTCTCCGGCATGCCCGAAGGTCCTGGCCAACTGTTCTCCATCGCCGGACAGCACAGCAAATTGTCTCTGGGAAGCTGGAAATTTGACCTGATCAGACCCACCGCCTGGGTAGTAGTATTATATGGCATAATTGAGAATTTCAGGAATTTTGGAGTGGACCAGAACTATGTGCAAAGGTATCAGACAACAGGCTCCATAAGAGAGGCCGCACGTTCCGTTTGGATAGCAACCCTCGCCTACATACCGATTTCCGCGCTTTTTCTTTTTATCGGCACAGCCCTGTTTGCCTATTATTCTGTTCATCCCGAATTGCTTCCACCCTCATTAGATGGGCCACTTATGGGGGACAAGATATACCCCTACTTTATAGTGACCCAATTCCCTGTAGGTCTTCGGGGACTCATTATTGCCGCCATTCTTGCTGCCGCCATGAGCAGCATAGACTCATCCCTCAACTGCGTATCCACCCTTTCACTACTTGACTTCTACAAGAAATACTTTAACAGAGACGCAGATGACAGGGTATGCATTAAAATGCTCAGAATATTCACTATCTTCTGGGGCGTTTTAGGGACCATCACCGGTCTGGCAATGACTCAGGTTCAGACTGCCTTAGAGACCGGCTGGCAGTTGGCAGGGATAGCCGGAGGGGGACTTGTTGGCCTGTTCCTTTTAGGGATATCCTTTCATTGGGTAAGACGCTGGCAGGCCGTTGTTGCTGTAATCGCCAGCGTAACAAGCATTGTATGGTCCACTTTTGCCCGCAACCTCCCGGAGCAGTGGAGCTGGCTGGAATGTGCCTGGCATTCCAGGATGATCGGCGTTATAGGCACCATCACCCTCCTCGTGGTCGGTTTCGGCCTCAGCACCCTAACCCGGATAAACCTTAAAAGTTCACTTTAGACATCCCCCTCTGAGGCGGGACTCACCTTAGTCACTTTATTCATTTCTCCTGTTTATCCGGGTTGGAACATTAAGGAATTCCCCAGTTTCGCCTTTCAAGTTCCAACTACACTTTCTATTGCATCGACAACTATTTGAGGCCGGATAGGTTTTGACACATATTCATCCATACCCGCCTCCAGACATTTTTCCCGATCCCCTTTCATGGCATGCGCGGTCATGGCAATGATCGGAATATGGCCGCCTTTTTCCTTCTCCTTTTCACGAATCACGGCC
>DAOVUP010000057.1 GCA_030632525.1 Desulfobacteraceae bacterium
AGCGGCTAAGAAGCTTTTTATTACACAGCCGGCTGTTACGGCCCAGGTGAAGCTCTTTGAAGATTATCTGGATTTGAAGCTGTTCAGGAAGAAAGGGGGTAAACTTTATCTTACGGACGAAGGAAGGACTATCTATGAATATGCACAAAAGATCTTCGAACATGAAAAAGAGATCGAGAATGCCGTTGAAGAGATCAAGAAATTAGGGCGGGGCACCCTGCGATTAGGGACAGCCAGGACCTATGCCCGTCATTTTATGCCTTTTTTAATATCTCACTTCCGTGAATGCTATCCACATATCAAGATCCGGCTGGATGAAGGCAGCTCACAGGACATGATCCAAAGCCTCCTTGATTTAAGAAACGAATTAGCGGTTGTGGCCAAAACAAAAGAACCGGCAGATATCTGTTTTGTTTCTTTCAGCCAGGAAGAGCTGATACTCATACTCCCGCCTGATCATCATCTGGCACGGAAAAAGGGTCTCACGTTCCAAGAACTGAGTGATGAGCCGATTATCATGAAAGAGAGCGGTTCAGGAACCCGGAGGATGATAAACGAATTATTTGCTAAAAACGGTTACTCCCCGAAGGTATTAATGGAAATGAGCGATGCGGAGATGATTAAACTGTTAGTTCAGCACGGAGAAGGAATCTCTTTTTTATTAAGAGAGGCCGTGGCCCGTGAACTTAAAGAGAAAAAACTGGTCTCTGTTCCCCTAAAAGGACGGAAGATGTTTTTGGATGTGAGCGTTGGTTATTTAAAGAATCAGCCCCTTTCTCCTCCGGCACAGGCCTTTCTTGATAATCTGGAGAACTTAGAGCCAGAGGAGATGCGTTTCCAGGGGATGGGGCACTTGTTAGAGAAAATTTCTGCAAAAAGGGGGAAGGATTGCTGATCAATCTGGAAGGCTTTAAGTATTTATCATAGCGTTTAATTGGTCTATGTCTAATTCTGCTAATGAGTTTATAATAAGATCGGGTCTTGGGGTATGGACCGGATAGGGATCACCCCGTCTGAACCGTCCCGTTGTAACCAGGATGGTTCGGATGCCGGTCTGCGCAGCTCCCTTGATATCGGTTTCGGGTCTGTCGCCGATCATAAAGACAGCGCCTGGTTTTTTCCCAAGGGCATTTAACCCTTGTTGATACATTACCTGACTCGGCTTCCCTACAAACAGGGGTTCCATACCGCTTCCTACCTGGAAAGGTGCGATCAGGGCGCCACACCCGGGCAACACAGCGGGTCTGCCATTGTACGTGCCATCCAGGTTCACATCCAGATTGGTTCCAATAAGTTTAGACCGGCCGCGAAGTAGCATGGTTATTCCCATCGTAACCGCATGGTAGTCTAATCCTTCACCCTCGCCGACAACCACATAATCCGGGGTATCTTCATCTGCGGTCCCGTATTCCGCAAGGGCAGTATGTAATCCCGGTCCACCTACTGCATAATAGGTAAACCCGGGTGTCACACTGTTCAGATAACCTGCTGTGGCCATGGCCGATGTCAGGATATTCTCAATGCCACAATGACGGACACCGAGCTTTTCCAGCTGGTCCAGCACCGCCTCCGGTGCGATAGAAGAGTTGTTGGTCAGAAAAAGATATGGATAATCCCGAATCATTTCCAGAAAAGAAATGGCCTCTGGAATCGCCTCATCCCCCCGGTAAATTACACCGTCCATGTCAATTAAAAATCCCAATTCAGGCATAAAAATACCAAATTCCCTTTTAATTGCCAACCGACCATCCTCTTTCCCCGTATAGGGGACAGGAGGGTAGATCGGTTGCAGGCACAGATTTATTTCGCTAAAGGGTGGTCACCATTAAAGCTCTCCACCTTATATACCCGGCACTGGAATGTCCTCAGAGGCCAAGACCCTAAGGCCTCATCGCATGTCTCCTCATCGCCCGCGGTACAGACATTGATGTTGGATACCCAGACCCCGTGGAGCCACGGCTCCTCACCGGGCATTTCCGGATACCACCATCCATGCTGTGCATGGACAACGCGTGGATCAATATCCTTGTCAATAATGACTTTCTGCATGACACGGCCATGCTGGGTTTCGATCCAGACCCAGTCATCGTCTTTAAGCCCCAATTCCTTGGCTGTTTCCGTGTTGATCTGCATCTTGGCCCAGGGATAGCGCTTTCTCAGACTTTCCACTTGACGGTGTTCAGAGTGGAAGAAGGGATGGAAGCGACCACCCGTGATAAGAACCAACGGATACTCTTTGGCAAGATCTGGGGTCCTGGTGGGACTTTCAGGGGGTTCCTTATAGTAGGGAAGCGGATCATAGCCCAGGTTTTCCATGACCGTGGAATATAGCTCAATCTTGCCCGTAGGTGTCCCGAAACCGGTCTTCTCGTATTTTTTATACTCCGATTTCTTTGTGTTTATCTTGCCCTTTTTGACCAACTCCTCAAAAGTTATTCCCAACGGTTCAAGACGATAATCATAATAATCCTCGACGGTCTCCCAGGGCCAGTATTCCTCCTGGCCAAGGCGAATACCCAGCCCCCGCCAGAAATCATAGTCATTACGCCGGTCATACATGCCGGGAATCGAAGGCGGCAAAGCGGCTTCGCCCGCCCTTATCAAAGGTGTTGTGTTGTGATAATTCCACAGGAATGAACGCTCCAGCCATAAGGCACTGGGTAAAACATAGTCGGCCAACTGAGCACTGGGTGTCATGAAGTAGTCCGAAACCACATAAAGATCCAGGCTTTTGAGAGCCTTGTACACGAGTTTGGTGTTGGGTATGGTGACCATGGGGTTTGAGGACACGGTAATCAGCGCCCGTACCGGATATGGATCACTGTAGGCGATAGCCTTGTAAAGTGAAGGGGCAGGTGCCATACAGTTATATCCGAACATATCGCATCGTTTTCCCCAGACCCGTTCCACGTTTTTCTGGATCAACTCATAGCCCGGCCAGGTGTAAAGGCGGAATTGATTGCCTAATATTTTGGCCCTCTGTTCTTTCGGGAGGGCCTCTGCCATCTCTATCTCATGTTCAGTAATAAATGGGGCAGGCCCCATAAGCTCCTCACCACCCGGCACGTCCACATTACCCACAATGGCAGAGATAATATGCCGGGCAGCGATCGGGCTATAGGAATTGGGCTGGTGGGCGACTCCCATACCCTCCATGGCACAGGACGGTGTCTCCGTAGCAAACATTCGGGCCGCGGCAACGATCTGGTCCGCAGGCACCCATGTGATCTCAGAGACCTTTTTAACCGGATATTCCTTGACCCTCTCTGAAAGTTCATCAAAGCCATGGCACCAGTCACGGACAAAGGCCTTGTCGTAGAGCTTTTCCTTGATGATAATATGTATCATCCCCAGGAGGAGTGCGGCATCTGTTCCGGGCCGGATCTGCAGCCACAGGTCAGCTTTCTCAGCGGACTCGGAACGACGGGGATCAATAACGATGAGTTTTGTACCCGTTTTTCTGGCCTTGAGATAGCCCTCCCAGATGGTCTGATGGGAGGGGGGGGGATTCCGGCCGATGAGCATCAGACAACGGGTACTCTCCAACTTCTCAACGTTCATCCAGTAAGGCCACCAGCCAAAGAGTGCCGTTGCCACCACAGCCGAGTTGCCATGGCAGATTTGCGCTTGCCCACACTGGTTCGGACTGCCAAAAAGGTTCAGGAACCGTGAGTTAAGCTCCTCGTATGTGCGGCTGGTTCCGGCGGTGACACCGAGGGTTTCAGCCCCGTACTGGTCTTTGAGTGCCTGAAGCTTGTAGGCAATCTCATCTAATGCCTCATCCCAGGTAATCTTTTTCCACTTGTTTTCCCCTCTATCACCCACACGCTTGAGCGGGTAGTCGAGACGGTCCGGATGGTAGAATCGCTCGAGGTCTGAGCAGTACTTCCGTGGGCAGGCCTTGATGGGTGATGTGGACATCTTGATGAGCCGATTGTCCTCCACCTCTACCTTGAGACGGCATCGCGGTTTACACCAGAAACAGATGGAATGTTTGGTTTCTTTGGCCATTTTCTCCTCCTAATTTCAATTTCAGGTTCTTTAGCTGCAGGATGATATTTTTGCCTTCTATTCTGATGATATAATTTGCTCGCGTCAACTTATTTAACTTGATAGAGGGTATAAGATTTGCTTATGGGGAGGGTTCTTTATTCGGCTTTCATAGGATTAAAAATCCCGTTCAAGTCGAATTTTTTGAACCAGAATGGTGTTCACCTTGTTCAAGGATTTCCTTTGGAAGTGATTTCAGACAACAATCCTTTTGCAGCCTTGGATCGAAAGAAGACGAATTTATTTTTCTCCAAATACCGATTCAGTTCCTCGATTTTACCTTCATCTGAAAAGATTTCAAAATATCGCTTCTGACTTGCCTGGCCATATTTGTCCAACCAGTCCGCCTCAAATACGAGGGCAGCGTCAAGATTGTGTAAAGCTCTAATTTTCTCAGGTGCGTCATGCACAGCAATAATGTCAGCGATTTGTTGTGTTGTTGTGGGGTCCCAGCCAACTGCTTCTAATATCTCTCGTGCAATGTCGGCCCCATGAGGCATGTGAAGTTTGACGCTCGCCGTGTCTTTTTTGTCAACTGCCGGGGCATCAACAAAGTCCGAGAAATCCACCTTGCTCCATCCGGTATCGTGGATAATCAGCGCAGGTACAACTACCCGGGGGTTTCCTGGTTCTTTAGCCAACAGGGTCTTGCCATAAGCCACCACCCTGCGGGTATGCTCTACGTCTCCAGGACGACCACGTTCAAGATACTTGAGGGTCGCTGTCCATAATTGCCTTTCCTGATCGGAAGAGATGGCTTTGCTGCTAATCATTTTTTACGGGTGCCCTAAATCTCATAAATACGTTCTTTGCTCTTCCAGTAGCTCCTCAAGACGCGCAATCCCCTGACGCTCTCCACCGGGTCATTGAAAACAGGGAACGTGTTTAGTTTTTTGAAGTCCTCGATGTGTCGCCTCTCAGAGAAAAAACTTAGCGCTATCGGCTTATTGTGCTCCTGACACATCTTTTTTATGAAATTGAGCATCTGTTCATGACTGCCGATCTCCCCTCCAAATATTTTTGCCATCTCAGGCTCATACATAAATGACAAGACGACACCGTCAATATTATCTAATGCCAGACAGTGCTCCAGGGTGAATACCAGCGCCCTTATATCGTGGACATCACCAAAATCCATAGGGTTTGACATGCGGATGACCCCAGCCCGCCGGAAGCCTTCAATTTTATTGATCAGTTCAGATGGCAATGAAGGGCATTTAAAGCCATATCTCTCACATGCATCCCCCAGGATCACGGAAAAGCCGCCGGACAGAGATATGACCGCCAATCGATTCCCTCCGAGGGGCGGAAGTTGAAGCGCCTTGGCAGCCACGGTCATGTGGTGGATGTCCTCTACGCGCACAAGCCCTGCCTGTCTCAAGGCGCCGTCCACGATCTGGTCGTCATTTGAAAGGGCTGCCGTGTGGGAAAAGGCGATTTCTGATGCTGTTTTGCTTATATTGGCCTTAAAAATTACGATCGGCTTCTTCGAGATTTTTGAAAGCCGTATCAGCTCCCTCCCATCCTCAATACTCTCTAAGTACATGTGAATCTGTTCGGTGTCTTTGTCACGAATGAGATACTTCAGAAAATCGATTTCATTTAAGTCTAACTTGTTTCCCGCACTGATGATTTTTGAAAAACCCACATGCTCTTCAGAGAAGTAATAGGCGGATTGAGTGGTTACTCCCCCGCTCTGAACGATGAGACCCACAGGTCCTTTCTTGAACATTTTGGCCCGCATGGGATTGAATGGGGTGCAAAGGCCTGATCCGGTACATATGACACCGATACAGTTCGGTCCAATAAAGCGAATACCATATCGTTTGGCTACACTGACAATATCCCTCTCCGCCTGATTGTCCTGGTCATTGAATTCCTTGAAACCCCCTGTGGAGATGACTGCGTGGAGAATCCCCTTTCGTCCGCAGATGTCCAGTGTTTCTGCAACAAATTTAGCCGGGACTAATATCACCGCCAACTCGATCCCTTGGGGCAAGGACAAGGGGTCGGTTATTATCTTCCTGCCATGAACATTGCCAGACTCCCTCCCTACGGGATGGATTGCGCCTTTGAAGCCCATCTCCACGGAGTTGGAAATAATATTTTTGGCCAGATTCCTCGGGCTATCGGCCACACCAAAAACAGCTATGCTAGAAGGATAGAAAAACTGTCACATTTTGTTTTATCCATATTGTGTGAGATCCGGTTGTCTATTTCGACGACCTGTCGGTCCGGGATCTCTCTGTTTGAAGATTGTGGCGGCAACCCCTACGCAGCCGATTAGATAATTTCTGTGTTTGTATATAGGTTTCACTATTTTTCGAACCCCCTTTCTCAACTCCTGGTCCTCAAAGGCATCTATATCCTTCCGCGTCTTAAGATACTTATGAGGAGCCAGAACCCCATTAAGCCGGCAATAACAAATCCTGCCAGACCGATAACAGGTATGTCATGCCATTTGGGCGGGATGCCGGCCAAGATAATGAGGGAAGAGCCAATCACTAAAGATGCAAGGACAATGGCAAAGGCAAGCCGGTTGCTGACACGGTCAAGGGTGGATAACAAAGGCTCCATGCCCCGATGGTGGAATTCTATCTTTATCTTCCCCTCTCTTGTCTGTCTCAGTATCTTGCGGATCTCCCCCGGGATGTCCTTTAAGAGGTGGATTAACTCTGTGCCATATGAAAGCATATCGCGACTCAGCCTTCGGGGATTCAGGCGGTTGATCTGAATACGTTCCAGAAATGGGGCAGACTGCTTTATCACATCGAGTTCAGGGTCCAACAACCTTCCTGACCCTTCTACGGTACCTAAGGCCTTGATCATCAAAAGAAGATCGGGGGGTACTCTGAGGTGATATTTTACCACCATCTCAAAAAGCTGATGCAGTAACTTTCCAAATTCCAGATCCTTGAGGGGCCGATAAAAATGTCGACTTATGAATTCGGCAACATCCCTTTCCAAGGAGTGATAGTCAGGTTCATCATCCCATATGGTGAGTCTGATAAGGGCATCCGTAACCTTTTGTTCATCTCTCTGGGCGATATTCACGATCAGATCGGCGAAGTGTTCTCTGGTTTCAATGTTAATGCGACCCATCATGCCAAAGTCCAAATAGCAGATGACGTTACCGGGCAGGATGAATACGTTGCCAGGGTGGGGATCTGCATGAAAAAAACCATGAACAAAGATCTGTTTTAATATCAGATCAAAACCTGTCCGGGCAATCTCACGGGGCTCAAGACCCTCTTTTTTTAATCGGGCAATATCAGAGATCTTGATGCCGTTTATGTATTCCATGGTGAGAACCCGCCCTGTTGTGGCTTCACGATAGACCTTGGGAACATAAATAGTGGACTCACCGGCAAACTGCATGGCAAAGCGCTCCATGTGGGCCGCTTCCAGGCCGTAATCCAGCTCGTTTTCGAGTGTACGGGCGAATTCTTCCACGATCTTGGTTGGACGCTGGATTGCCCCGCCCTCAAGGTGTCTTTCCATTAAGGTAGCCAGATGAAGCGCAATTTCTAAATCTACCTCAATGGTCTTCCGGATTCGTGGCCTCTGGATCTTAACAACCACGTCGTCCCCTTCGGCGTGCTG
>DAOVUP010000069.1 GCA_030632525.1 Desulfobacteraceae bacterium
AATTGAAACCCTTTTTCAACCATTGCTTGACTGGTACCAGGAAGGAGATCCAGCAGAATTCCGGGTAATACAGACAAACCTCACAAGTCATGTCAATCTTTTGTGTCATGCCCTCCAGAATCTTGGTTCCGACTTATCCAAGTTAGGTTGAGGACATTGTTCTCAATTCCTCAATCTGCAATTCCGGTTTATCCGGGTCAGGTTATAAGTTCTTCTATGGGCGTTTTTATGACTTTCGAAACAGAAAATAGAAGTGACGCCCTTTCAGGATCTTTCCCGCCTGCATTCTCCAATAGTTGGATGGACAGCTGATAGAGCTCCTTATGAACTCCACCGAGATTAAAGGTGGGATAAGATTCGTCTTTCTTGAATCCGGTCTCCCCGCAGACCCTCGGAACCCCTTGTATCATGGTTGGGATTCCATAAACCCGGCATGTGATCGGACGGTAGGGATAGAGGATGCACTCGTTATTATCATTTAGAAGCGGGCATCTGATTCTCGCCCTGGCCATGGAATAGGCCCTCATTTGAGGATCATTTTCGAACTCTTTGAGCATCTTTTCCAGCTTTTCAAGTTCTTTGTCCGCCTCATGCCCTCTCTTCAAGGCCTCTGCCCTTTCCCCTTCGTCAAGCTGATCAAAATCCTGTTTAAGGAAGACTGCTTCAATCATAAAAAGCCCAAACACGGCGTGGCAGCAGTCAGAACAATGTAGGTCGCATTTGATACATTCAGAAAACTCGCCCTCCATCCTCTGAAAGGCATGATCGGCCTTTGACACTAATCCTTCGTAAGGTTCGAATAAATAAGAAATATCCATTGCTCTAATTTAACCACTCAATCCCGCCGGCGGCGGGACTCAACCACTCGACAATGCCGCTTTACCGGTAAGGTGCCAGCACTTTTAAAAATTCAGGGTGAGGCTCAAATCCCAGTTCAACGGCCTTGTCCAAATGCTCGATCGCCTTCTTATGCTCATCATTATTAAAATATGCTGAAGCCAGGTTGTTGTGCCCGAGTGCAAAATCGGGCGCCATCTTTACCATTTTTTCTCCAGTCTCAACAGCCTTTTCCACCTCATCATTTTGAAGATAGGCGTTTGTCAGATTGCTCCAGGCCTGAACAATTTCAGGATTCAGCTCAAGGGCCTTGTTCAGGGCCTCAATGGCCTCTTCGGTTTTCATCATCTGGAGATAGGCAAAACCGAGGTTGGCATATCCCCGGGCGTACCTCGGCTCTATTTGGATGGCCTTCTGATTGGCATCAACAACCATCTCCAGATCACCCTTTTTAAAATATATGTAGCCCAAGTTGACATAACCCTCAAACATCCTGCCACTGTCCGCAACGGCATCCCTGAAGGCCTCAATGGCCTCGTCTAACTTTCCCTGCTCCATGAGGGAAACACCGAGATTATACTGGGTGTTGGCACATTCAGTATCTTCGTCCCGGAGCATTTTTTGTTCGGCAATAAACTCTTCCGAACCCTGCGGAGTCTTCATGATACACCTCTGAATTTATTATTTTGACAGGATTAACCCCGCCATACGCGGGGCAGGCATGGATATTCAGGATTAATAAAATGAGAACTTACCGACCCCTTCTTCAAGGTGCAATCGGTGAATTTACTTTATAATTTATTCACACCCAAGCCGTCCTGTCTAATGACTTATAAAAATCAGGTCAATCCTGTCGGAAAAAATATATTCAACATGAAAAGAGGCCGCAATCCCTCTTGGACAGCGACCTCTAATGAGACCTTTGCAAAACACTCCCTTTCGCCCAATCTCTGCGTTGTATTCGGATTTTAATCCTCGAAATATTCAATATATTCCTGCGGTTAAAATCCTCATGCGCCTTGATCTTAAACGAAATTGAGCATTTTTCAAAGGTCTCCTAATACCATCAATTTGGCTGTGGTTTAACTGCAACCTACAACTGATTCTAATGATCTTCGGTTTGCCCTCTTCCTTTAAGACCGTACATTGTGCTGCTGCCGGTAGAAAAATAGATTAACTTTTCCTCATTGATCAGCGCGGTAGCGGCCTTTTTGATTGGCTTGGCCTTGGCATCGGGTATAACTTTCTGGACAGCCTTCTGGATATCATTAAAATAGAATTTGGACTTCTTGCTCTTTTCGGCAAAGGCCAGAATCGCTTCTTTTATATCTTCCATCATAGTGCTCCTTAAATAGTCTCTGCCCGGGATAGGTTCCTTTTTTTGCTTAGAAGAACCTTATTCCGGCACAGAAACTCAATTGGGCGGTTGTTTACTTAATACCACCAACTGCCTTTGAGACCGCCCAGGACGCCTCAGTGTATTTAAACTGGGTTGATGTCCTGTAGGTGTCATACTGCAGGCGGTAATCATCGATGAGATGCTCGGTAAAAGGAAGATCACATTTCTCAAAGAATTTCTCCCAGCCGACCCTCTCTGCCCAGTCACCGACCCTCTCATACTTATTGGCGTCAGCGGCATATGCCTCGATTATTTTCTTTACCGCATCACACGTTTCAGGAAATCTCGGGAAGTTGTTGGGCAGGGCCGCAACAACAACCTTGGAGAACTTGGGTGGGGAAATCCGATTGGAGACCTTGCCACCCGCCATAATCGTCACGCAGTCTCCCTCAAAGTCCGAGAGGGGGAGTGCCATGCACATGGTGTAACAGTTACCGCAGAACATACAGCGTTCGTTCTTGATCTTGACCGTTTTTTTGCCATCCTCGGTCTTGGTCGGTGATATGGCGGCCGTGGGACAGGCTGCAATCACCAGGGGGATTTCGCAGTACTGGTCAAGGACCTCGTTATCAATGATCGGAGGTTTTCTATGATAACCTAGAAGTGCGATATCAGAACAATGCACGGCGCCGCACATGTTGAGACAGCATGCCATGGATATCCTGACCTGGGCCGGAAGCGTCATGCCCTGAAAATAGTCAAAGAGGTCATCCAAGACCGCCTTGACCATGGATGAGGCATCGGTTGCAGGGGTATGGCAGTGGATGTAGCCCTGGGTATGAACAATATTAGTAACCCCGGCCCCTGTGCCGCCGATAGGGAACTTGTAGCTGCCCGAAACATGCTTACGGCTTTCGAGGTCCTTTTTCAGGGCCTCCATCTTGTCCTGGCTGTCCACCATGAATTCAATGTTGTTACGTGTGGTGAAACGGACAAATCCATCACAGTGTTTGTCTGCTATCTCACAGATCTCACGGACATGCTCAACAGTCATGAACCGGCAACCACCGCACCGCACAGTGAAGACCTTGTCGCCATTTTCTGCAACATGTACAAGAACGCCCGGCTCAAGGATATCATGATAATCCCACTTTCCGTAATTGTTCTGGATAACAGGAGGAAAATACTGCCAGAAATGCCTGGGACCCAGGTCCGTCAGCCTGTTTTCCATGGGTTTGTCCGGGTTAAACAATCCTAATCTTTCAGTAGATAATGCCATTATTATTCCCTCCTATATCGCATGTCTGGATCGGTAGTCATTGATGTCACGGCCCCATCCGCCGGGCACGTCTTCTTCTTTCCAGAAGATATATGGGTTGCTCCTAGGCTCTTTCACCATCTGCGGCATGGGTGGGATCCCCAGGACCTTAAGCAACTTGGCAACACCCTGGCGCTGGATAAGCTCGCCTAAGCGTTCGCGGTTCTTCCCTTCTTCCGGCCACCATTCCCAGATCTTTTCCACGACCTCTTTGATGTTTTCGTAAGGGGGCTCACACTCCATAAAAGGGATGGTCAGCAGAGACATTTGTGCGCCGTCAAGGATAGGCGCCTTGGCGCCGAACAGGATGCTGACACCGGTCTCAACACCAGGCTTCAGTGCCCTCGGCATGGTGTTGATGCAGTGCATGCAACGGGTGCATTCCCTGTTGTCGATCATGAGCTTGCCATCTTCCATCCACATGCATTTGGTGGGGCAGAGATTGATTACCTCTTTTTCAATGTCGAACTTGCCCCAGTCCTTGCCTGCATGGGCCCCTGCGTTGGGTGCAAATTCACCGCCGATATAGGCCTGGACTGCCTCCTGATCGATCCGGATATCGTCTTTCCATGTGCCTATAAAGGACATGTCTGACCGGGCTATAGAGGCAACGCAGCCATTGGGGCATCCGTCAAATTTGAATTTGAATTTGTATGGGAATGCCGGGCGGTGCAATTCGTCCTGGTAGTAGTGGGTCAGTTCATAGCACATAGCCTGGGTGTCGATGCAGGACCACTCACAACGGGCCTTACCTATACAGCAGGCAGGTGTACGTAGGTTTGATCCGGAACCACCTAAATCCTGCTGGAGCACATGGCCTAATTCATAAAAGATAGGCTCTAACTGTTCGGTAAAAGTCCCGATGCAGATGATATCCCCTGTGGAGCCGTGCAGATTCATCATGCCGCTGCCCCTGTACTCCCAGAGGTCACAGACGCACCTGAGATAGTCAGAGGAATAAAACTTACTGGCAGGCTGGTTGATACGCATGGTGTGAAAGTGCGCAATTGAAGGGAATCTCTCCTGCAGATCTGAATACCGGCCGATGACGCCGCCGCCATAACCGAAAACACCTACGATACCGCCGTGTTTCCAATGGGTTTCACCTTCATCAAATGAGACCTGAAGCTGCCCTAACATGTCTTCCACAACATCCCTATCGATCATCATACGATCGTCCGCCAAATTCCTTCGGTGAAGGGCCTCTCTCTTACAGTCAGCCACAAAGCTGGGCCAGGGGCCTTTTTCCAGCTCGTCCATATCCGGGATGTCATGCTTACATTTGAATTCCTTGAGCTCTTCATCCGTGTAGTTGTTGAGCTCTTCATCCGTATAGATTCGAAGCTCGTCGTATTTCAACACTTTTTGTTCTTCATTTGGTTCAAAAGCCATTATATACGCCTCCTTTTGCTATTTGCGAAAAAGTATATTTTAAGGGATAAACCTTAAAAATATTATATACTTGCCTTCACCTCCTCCCTCAAATAATTATACGTGGCAAAATAATTCTATAGTTTTTTGACCTTTATCAATCGTATATCAATCGTTCTTTAACTCTAAGCGTTACCATGGTTAAATTCCATAACTACTATAACTATTTGTGAAAATTTTAATTAGTTAGCTTTTCAAATAGTTAAACTATGATTTATAATCAAGCGGCTCATAGGATGTCAACAAAAAAACTGGGGGAATGAACAACTTTTTTTGTTGACAATCCTGCCGGTCCGTGATCCTTATTTCGAAAAATCCTGCGGAAATCGAGGTATGGTTAGCAGGTATAGCTGGTTTAAAAAGGGAGGTTTTATATCATGCACCCCCGTGTTGTCATCGCCGCGCTAAAGGGAGGGTCGGGCAAGACCATCCTTTCCTTAGGGCTTGTTTCTGCGTGGCGGGAAAAGGGATATTCCATTGCCCCATTTAAAAAAGGACCGGATTTTATAGATGCGGGATGGCTCACCTTTGCCGCTGATCGGCCATGTTATAATCTTGATCCTTTTTTGATGAATGAGGAGCAGATCTTGAGGTCTTTTCTCCATCGTTCACAGGGGGTGGACCTTTCACTCATAGAGGGGAACAGGGGGCTTTATGACGGCCTTGACTTGGATGGTTGCTGCAGCACTGCTGAATTGGCAAGACTCCTCAAGACGCCGGTTCTGATTATTGTGGACGTGTCCATGACAACCCGAACCATAGCAGCAGTCATTAAAGGATGTCAGACCTTTGATCCCGATCTGGATATTGCAGGGGTTATCCTGAACAGGGTGGCCAATGGAAGGCAGGAGGGGTTGATAAGGGGCGCCATTGAAAAATATTGTGGAATACCTGTGGTCGGATCTGTCCCTAAACTAGAGGAGAATATCTTTCCCGAAAGGCATATGGGGCTCGTTCCATACCAGGAGAGAAATCGTGCCGAAAAGGCGGTCTCATGGGCAAAAAAAACGGTCCGGGAAAACCTCCAATTAGATCAAATTTGGGAAATTGCTCATGGAGCTGACCCAATCGAGGCAGTCTCCGAGGACATAGCCTCAGAATCAATCGTGACAGCCGGGCACCGCCCCCCACGGATTGGCTTCATCAGAGACCGGGCATTCTGGTTTTACTACCCTGAAAATCTGGAGCAGTTAGAACAAATGGGGGCCGTCCTGGTTCAGATAGATGCTATTTCAGATAAGGAACTCCCACCTTTGGATGCCCTCTATATTGGGGGAGGATTTCCAGAAACCCAGGCCCAGGCCCTTGCTGATAATCAAACCTTCAGAGATTCCCTGAAAGAGGCCATCGAAGAAGGACTGCCGGTCTATGCGGAGTGCGGGGGGTTCATGTATTTAGGAGAACGACTCCTTGTAGATAACATGCCCTATCCCATGGTTGGCGCGCTCCCGGTTGAATTCATCCTTCAAAGGAAGCCTCAGGGTCACGGATATACTATTTTAGAAGTTGCCGGCCCAAATCCCTACTATCGCCTGGGCGAACTGTTGCAAGGCCATGAATTTCATTACTCCAAACCTGTGTTTACTAAAGAGAAGAACCTGGAATTTGTCTTCAAAGTCGCTCGCGGGCGTGGTGTCGATGGCATAAGAGACGGAATTTGCAAAAAAAATCTTTTGGCCACCTATACCCATGTGCATGCGGCAGGAAACCCCAACTGGGCAAAAAGCTTTTTCAGAGTCGCCCTTGAGCACCAAAAAACAGGATAATTTTTTTTGAAAAAATAGAAAAAGAATATTTGACAATACAAAAAAGGAGAATTATAATAAAATACTTAGTTTCAATTTGATAGAAAGCCATAGGTTTTCAGGCAAACAGTCTCACCAGACAAGAGGGATACGTTCACGTAGGGAGCATTTATTGATGTGTCCCGACAGAGTCGGGATAACATGGTGAAGCTGTTTGTCTGGAGTTCTATAAATTGTAAATGGGGAAGATATTTTAAGCAAGGGAGGTTACAGAGTATGCCGACAGTAGAATTTGAGGGTAACACCTACAATGTTGATGAGGACGGTTTCATCGACGATTACACCAACTGGAATGAGGACTGGATGAGGCATGTGAAGACAACAGAAGGTATTGAGGAACTGACTGACGAGCATTTTAAGGTCGTCGAAGTTCTCCAGGCGTATTACAAAAAAAACGGAATTGCCCCTATGGTCAGGATTCTCTCTAAGGTCACCGGATACAAGCTCAAATATATCTACGAGTTGTTTCCCTCAGGACCGGGCAAAGGCGCATGTAAAATGGCTGGGCTGCCAAAACCGACAGGCTGCGTCTAATTCCACAA
>DAOVUP010000274.1 GCA_030632525.1 Desulfobacteraceae bacterium
GAGGGCCAGATTTTGGAGTTGGCCCATACGGATGACTGGGGCATTAGCAGAGACCTGTACTTAGAAATCGTCACGGCAAAGACGGCCATGCTTATATCAACTGCCTGTGCCTGCGGAGCCATCATCTCCGACGCCAGGTCGGAAACTGCTGAGTCTCTTGCCCGGTTCGGATTAAATGCGGGAATCGCTTTTCAGCTCATAGATGACCTCTTGGATTATACATCTTCCCAGGAGGTGTTTGGAAAGCCGGTGGGAAAAGACCTGAGAGAGGGAAAGATAACCCTGCCCCTTATTTACACACTGACACAGCTTGAAACGACTGAAAAAAAACGGCTCGAAGATCTCTTCGTAAACCAACAGCCCACAGATGATGATTTCCGGGATATCATAGCTCTTGTAAGGGGCAACGGAGCACTTGACCATATCCGGGATGAAGCCCAATCATATGTGGACAAAGCCATAACCTCCTTGGACATATTCCCAGATTCTGCAACAAAAAGAGACCTCGCAATACTAAGCCAGCATATCATTGATAGGAAAAAATAAGGGCTTGGCCATAGACAGAATGCTTTTACCAATCGGCGTAAATTAGGGATGAGATCTATCTGAGCGGGTTGCAAGTTGCGTATCGCAGGTTTTTCAATCAACCCCGCTAAAGACGGGGTCTTCGACAATCGACAATCATAAATCATCAATCCAAAGGTTCTATACCCGGATTTGAAGCAGGTCTTCGCCCAATACCAGTTCACCTTCATAGGATTTCCGACACTGAGATGTAATATCGCTTCGCAGGCATTCCGGGTATAGGTGGATCAAGACTAAACGCTCCACACCCGCAAGAGTAGCAATACGACCCGCCAACGAAGGTGTAAGGTGCCCCTCAAACTCATCACCATCCGGAAAAGAGGATTCCAGAACTAACAGATCAGCCCCTTTTGCCAGGTCCACTATTTCATCACAAAAACCGGTATCCCCGGAATAGACCACCGTTTTTCCCGAGGTATTTTCCACCCTATAGGCAAGACTGTTCGGAGTATGATTTGTAGGGCTGGTAGTGACCGTAAAGTTTCCGTAATCGCTTTTAACTTTCTTATTTATGTCAATCTCTTCGACCCCCATCATCTCCGGAGGAAGGTTCAACCAAGTATGGTAGGCGTCTTGAAGAGCGGTTATGAGTTCGGACAGCCCGGAAGGGCCTGTAATTACAAAGGGTCTTCTTCTCTTCAGGACTGCCGGGTTATTTGAAGCAAAGAGGAGATGAATCAGGTCCGCCGTATGGTCGGGATGAAAATGCGTCAGGAATATTCTCTCAATCCTTTCGTAACTTATGCCGACTCTCGTCAATTGACGCAAGGTCCCCGGCCCAATATCGAAGAGGACCGGGTTCCCCTCAATCAGCAAAATAAGGGAAGGCGATCCCCTGTCATTAAGAGGGATAGCAGTCCCTGATCCTAAAACAATCAACTTCATTTATGCACCAAAACCTTCGGAGTCTTAGTCTTTTTGTCATAAAAGAGGAAGGCCGTCACATGAGACCGTTCCACAGCCGCAACGATACCCACACCTTCCGCATAAAACATATATCCCACATCGTTTACTGAGGCAGGGCCTACCTTTCCCGTATATGAGGATTTGATCAGGACTGTCTGATACTTTCCCGCCGGAACAGTGACCTCATAAGCCCCAACATAGGTGTATGCTATCTTTAAATGGCCCTTATACTTCTCATCGGTAGGATCATGGAGGTCATAGACCTTGATATCTGTTTCCACCATGCTTTGCGCTCCCGGTCTCATACCGTTGAAAATCACGGGAAACTGGGGAACATATGTGGTTATCACATCTTCTACCAGATCCACCTCCGACGTCATCTCGATCTTTCCGCCATTCCTCACTCGATAATAGTCAATGTACTTCTTGCCCACCACACGGCGCCACGACTTCCCAGATTCATCATGTTTTGGTCTCGCAATTATATCTTCCTGATTCGTATCTTTATGGTCCCCGGCCAACACCCGGTACGTCCACTTCCCCTCATTCAATGGCATGAGCTTTGCCGTATCAACAATGGGCTTTGCAGGTAAGGCCTTCCCCACAACCCCTTTTCCTAAGATGGCAAGAGCCTCTTTATCTGCCGCTTGGAGTTCAATTTTCTTACCAGATATCGGGTCAGCATATGCTTGCGACGGGGCTCCAACCATAGACATTGATCCCAACAAAACCATTACCAGGATCAAGGATCCATGCCTGCAAATCTTTTCTTGTCTCATCCCAGAGCCTCCCTACTCCTAATCCGGATAAACCGGAAAAAAAGGTCTGACGCAAAGGCGCAAAGCCGTAAAGAAAACCTGCCTCAGACCTTCAGCGTGCCGATGACATCCTCTATCCTATCAATCCCTTTGTCCTGACAAAAGATCCTTAACCCCTCTATAATATCAAGAGAAGCCCTTGGATTGACAAAATTGGCAGTGCCTATCTGAATAGCCCTGGCGCCCGCTATCAGAAACTCGAGCGCATCCCGGTAATCCACTATTCCCCCCACCCCGATTACCGGTATTTTGACGGCCCTGACTACCTGATGGACCATAAAGAGTGCCACGGGCCGGATGGCCGGTCCTGACAACCCGCCTGAGATATTTGCCAATTTGGGGACACGCTTTTCAATATCTATGGCCATGCCTGTCAGGGTATTTGTCAGAGATAATGCGTCTGCCCCGGCACCTTCCACAGCAACAGCTATTTTCCTGATATCGGTCACATTGGGTGACAGCTTTACTATGACAGGCTTGTCCGTCTCTTTGACCACACACTCCGTAACCTTTGCCGACATATCAGGGTCAGTGCCAAAGGCCATCCCCCCCTGTTCA
>DAOVUP010000034.1 GCA_030632525.1 Desulfobacteraceae bacterium
ATCGCCTCATCAAGGTCCACATCTTTGCCCGTAGGCCAGAGGGAGAGAACTTTTTCTCTCTCCCTTTGAAACTCCTCGTCAGTCCATCTTATATTTCTGACAGTCATTTCTTTTCATCCCTCAGATCGGGCATCCTTCATTCACAAGTTTACAGTTTTTTCCACAATGGTGATGTATTATCGGATTGAAAACCGGATGCCGAAACTGGAAACTGGAAATTCGAAATTAGAGAAGGGCCCTACATTTTGACCAATTTCTAATTTCCAATTTCAAATTTTACTATAATAATTCGCAATTCCTGAATTCCTAAATTCCTCAATCCATGAAAAAAGAATTTTTTACATGGGTATCAATATTGGAGGTGAGAAAATGTTTAAAAACATCTTGGTCCCTACCGATTTCTCGGAAGACGATAGTCATGCGCTCGATATTGCAGTAAAGCTCTGTTCTCTCGATGGAGGAACAATTAAACTGCTGCATGTCATAGAGATTATAGCCAACACGAGTTTCGAGGAGTTTGAGGATTTCTACACAACCTTAGAAAAGCGGTCCTATAGTGACCTGAGCGCCATGATCTCTCAATTCCAGGGGGGTGAGGTAAAGATAGAACCAGACGTCATATATGGCAACAGGGCCCATGAGATCCTCAGGTTTACAGGAGAAAACGACATAGATTTGATTGTGATGAAATCGCACCGAATTGACGTGGAGGACAGGGCCCAGGGTTGGGGAACTATAAGTTACAAGGTCGGTATCCTGGCGCAGTGTCCCGTGATGCTTGTTAAGTAGTTTCCATCCATAAATGGTCCTTTTACGGTTTTGACAGATTTGGATAGCCTGAAATAGCAGGAAGAGGATATTGGCATGTTACCGAAGGATGGGCAAGTTGTTTGCTCAGATTTAATGGCTATTGACTTTGCATTGTGTGGCATGGTGATACAGCGCCGGGTCAGGGGGGGAATGAAGGTTCTCTGCTTATCCATAATGTTGGCTATGGCTTTCTTGGGGTGCAAGAAGGCCATGCCCGAGTTGGGCCCTAATAAATTTACTTCCACGGCTCCAGGTAAAGCCTTTGTAGTTCCTAAGGAGAAAAAACCGGATTCGCTTCCTGCTGAAAAACTGCTGGGTCTTTCTGATGAACGCCAGCCCTCCGGACATGAGTTCACCTTGGCTCAACTTGTGGATGTGGCGCTTCGCATCAACCCTGCCACGAAGGTTGCGTGGGAAAGGGCCAGGTCTGCCGCGGCCCAGTGGGGCGTTGCACGTGGAGATTATTATCCCACTATTAGTGGCGATGTGAGCGGAGCCGGTATCGGGGGATCGGCTCGCGGTGTATTTGGACAGATAAGCGTCAGCCTCAGCTATCTTCTGTTGGACTTTGGGGGTCGCGAGGCCTCGGTTGAGAGCGCCAGGCAGGTCCTTGCCGCTGCTAACTGGAATCATAACCAGGCGATTCAGGACGTTCTTCGGAACGTGCCGCAGGCATATTACGAATATATAGGATACAAGGCTCAGGTTCGGGCGTCCGAGGCAAGCCTAAAGGAGGCCTTAACCAGTCTGGACTCTACGGAACAAAGACGAAGAGCGGGTGTGAGCACCATAGCGGATGTGCTGCAGGCCCGTTCCAACGCTGATCAGGTGCGTCTTATTCTGGTGGCCAACCGGGGAGGCGTGAAGGTTTCCCGGGGAGACCTGGCAACCGCAGTGGGCTGGCCTGCAAATATCGACTTTGATGTGGCAGTTGAACCCAAAGATCTTCCCCTGAGCAGGATGGAGCAGAACACGAAAGAGCTTATCAACCTCGCATTGCGCGATCGGCCTGACCTTGCATCTGCCCGGGCCACTGTACGCCAGGGGAAGGCGGATCTTCAAAAGGCAGAGTCTGATCTGTGGCCCAAACTCATTGCAAAGGGGAATGCCGGATGGACAGGTATTGACGCGCGGGTGAGTGGTTCTTATGGTGTTTTTGACGGTGATATTGATGCCTCTGATATAAGTTACTATGGAGGGCTTGCCCTTCAATTTCCCATTTTTGAGGGTTTTTCGCTCCGGAACAAGGTGCGTGTGGCCAGGTCCGATCTGGAGGCGGCGCGTGCTGCTTTGCGTTTAAAGGAGGAAGAGGTAATCTCGGACGTCTGGAAATCATACTATAACGTGCGTACTGCGGGCCAGCAGGTGGAAACAAGTAAGACCCTTCTTGCCAGCTCCACGGAATCTTATAGGGTTTCTTTAGCCCGGTACCGTGCCGGTGCTGCGGATATTGTAGAGCTGCTCAATGCCCAGAGCCTGCTGGTTTCAGCCCGTTCCCAGGAAGTACATGCCCGAACAGATCTCTTCACATATTATGCTTAACTTGTGCATGCCATAGGCTCTGATCTTCCATCCGCGCCATTCGATAATCTGTCTGGACCAGAATCAAGAGGAGAGGAGTCTTCACATGGCAAGAAATAGACAAATCCGAGCCTTTAACCGATGGCTCGAACCAGGCCTTTTGATGCTTCTCTGTTCGCTGTTTCTTTTGTTTGTGGGCTGTAAGAAGAAGCAGAAGGCTCCTCCCGCGGCAGCTCCCCCCGAGGTTACGGTGACTTCAGTTGTATTGAAGACCGTTCCTGTGCGTATCAATTATGTGAGTACAACAGAGAGTGTGATGAAGGAGGAGATTCGCGCCAGGGTAGAAGGTTTTCTTGAAGAGCGCAGGTTTAAAGAAGGGGACGATCTTAAGAAAGGCGATCTGGTGTTTGTTATTGAGCGTGCACCTTTCGAGGCGGAACTTGAAGGGAGCCTGGCCCAGTTAGCCAAAGATAAGGCTGCCCTGGCTTTTGCGTTGGAACAGGTGAAACGGTATGCACCTCTTGCAGAAAAGGACTTTGTGACCCAAGAAGCCTTTGATGACTATAAGACAAAGGCCAAGGAAGCTGCAGCGTCTGTAAAGGCGGATCGTGCCAAGATCAAGCAGGACAGGTTGAATCTGGGTTATTGCACCATGTATTCTCCCATTAACGGGCGGATTGGTCGAACATTAGTGAATGTGGGCAATTTAGTCGGTGCCGGGGGTCAGAATACTCATTTGGCAACCATAGTGCAGTTAGATCCCATTTACGTTTATTTCAGCCCGAGTGTAGAGGAAGTCTACACGATCTTGAAACACAATAAGAAGGGAACACCCAGTGTGGACCTGATCCTTTCTGACGGTAGCGTCTATCCTTATCCGGGGAAGGTAGATTTCATTGACAACACTGCCAACCCAGAGACCAACACCGTGAACATGCGCGCCGTTGTCCCGAATCCGGAAAAGATGCTGCTGCCGGGGATATATGTTCAGGCTCGACTCTTTTTGTGCGAAATACCGGATACTCCCCTTATTCCTGAACAGGCTGTTGCCGAGGATCAGGGGGGAATGTATGTGCTGGTGGTGGGCAAAGACAATAAGGTTGAGCATCGTAAGGTGAATTCCCGCTGGACCTATGAGGGCCAGCAGATTATTGAGAAGGGTCTAAAAGAAGGTGAGAAGGTGATTACAGTCGGCATGCAGATGGTCCGGCCCGGGATGGTAGTGAAACCTAAACTCGCTTCTGAAAAAAAGGGTCAGAAGACGGAGAGCGAAAAAGAAGATAAAGAGGTGTCTCAAGGGTCGTCCAAGGACGCTCAAAAAGAGAAAAAATCTGAGTAAGCGAGGTAGTCAGAGATGTTTGGAGTTTGAGACATGGCGTTGTTCAAGTTGCGGGTTCCGAGTTGCGAGTTGCGGGTTTTTTCAATCAACAATCATAAATCATCAATCCCAAGGGGTTGAGGGTAAAAATTCTGTATGTCTGTTGATTTCTTTATAAAACGTCCCATCTTTTCCGGTGTTATCGCTATTGTTATCGTGATAGCGGGTGCGGTTTGTATCCCTATTCTTCCGGTAGCCCAATTTCCGGAGATTTCGCCCCCAACGGTGCAGGTCACGACCACTTATACCGGCGCCAGCGCAGAGGTGGTGGAGCTTACCGTGACCCAGCCCATTGAAGAGCAGGTCAATGGCGTGGAGGGGATGACCTACATGTATTCCACAAGTTCCAGTGACGGAACCATGAAACTCACTGTCACCTTTGATGTGGGGTATAACCTTCAAATCGCCGCCGTGGATGTACAGAACCGGGTGGCCATAGCCTTACCCCAGGTCCCGGAAGACGTGAGACGATATGGCGTTACCACCAAGAAACAGTCCACCAATTTCTTGATGGTGGTCAATTTGATCGCCAAAGACAAAAGCCTGGACGCTATTTATCTGAGTAACTATGCCAACATCAACTTGGTTGACGCATTAAAGCGGATCCCGGGTGCCGGTGATGTACAGATCTTTGGAGAGCGCAAGTACTCCATGCGCGCATGGCTTGAACCTGATAAGCTTACCGGGCTGGATCTTACCTGCAATGACGTGGTGAAGGCCATCCGTGAACAAAATCTTCAGGTGCCGGCCGGGCAAATTGGGCAGCCTCCCAGCCCCCCGGGACAGACTTTTACTTATTCCATCACCGCCCTTGGGCGTCTCTCAAAAGTCCCCCAGTTTGAGGACATCATCGTGCGAACCCGACCGGATGGATCGGTTGTCCGTCTAAAAGATGTGGCCCGTATTGAATTAGGGGCAGAGAATTATAACTCGTATGCCAAACTGAATGAGGCACCCTCTACCACCATCGGCGTCTTTCTGTTGCCCGGCTCCAATGCCCTGAATACCTCCAAACAGGTCAGGGAGGTGATGAAAAGATTATCCAAACGCTTTCCAAAGGGAATCGAATACACAATCGTGTACGATACGACCCTGTTCGTAGATCAATCCATCGAGGAAGTCCTCAAAACCCTTCTTGAGGCCATGTTCCTGGTTTTTATGGTGGTCTATGTCTTTCTGCAGAACTTCCGTTCCACTCTTATCCCTGCCATAACCATTCCGGTTTCACTTGTGGGCACCTTCGCCGTAATGATGGCGTTGGGGTTTTCCATTAACACTCTCACCCTTTTTGGTATAGTCCTGGCCATCGGTCTCGTAGTGGACGATGCCATCGTGGTGGTGGAAAACATATCCCGTCTTATCGAAGAAGAGGGGATGAAGCCCATGGCAGCAGCAATCAAGGGGATGAGAGAGGTCGTGGGACCGATTATCGCAACGACATTAGTGCTGATGGCGGTGTTTGTGCCGGTTGCCTTTATGCCCGGGACCACGGGCCAGCTCTACAAACAATTTGCCCTCACCATTGCCATTTCAGTAGGTATTTCTGCCATAAACGCATTGACCCTGAGCCCTGCCCTGTGCGCTATCATGCTCCGGCCTCAAAAAAAGCATGGGTGGTTTTTCAGGAAATTCAACCAGGTATTCGACTGGTGTACCAAATTATATGTGAGATGGATCAAGGGCCTCATTAGTGTATGGGTCATTGTAGCGCTCATATTCATGGGTCTGATGGGTGCCACATACTACATGTTCCATATTGTCCCGACAGGTTTTGTTCCGGACGAGGATCAGGGATACTTCTTCGTGTTCACCGTAGGCCCCGAAGGATCATCCTTAGAACGTACCGAAAAGGTTGCCAACAAGGTTGAAAAAATCCTCCTTTCAACTCCTGGGGTATCTGACGTGTTGACTATCGGTGGATTTGATCTCATTAACAACATCAATGTCCCCAATACTGGCACAATCATCGTGGTCCTGAAACCCTGGGCTGAACGGAAGACACCCGCGCTGGGTGTGGACGGGATCATGAACAGCGTCCGCAAACAGACAGCAGGTATTGCCGATGCCATGGTGGTGGTTTTTAATGCACCACCTATTCAGGGGCTCAGTCAGACTGGAGGATTTGAGTTTGAACTTCAAGACCTGACAGGCGGGAGCTTTGACACATTGAGCGAAGTGACCCAAAAAATGATTAAGGGTGCGGCCGAGGAACCGGCGCTTCTTCCTCTCTCTTCAAGTTTTGCGGTAAATTTTCCCCAGTTCTACGTTGACCTTGATCGGACCAAGGCCAAGAGTTTGGATGTCAGTATATCTGATATCTTTAACACATTGCAGACATATTTAGGTGCTCTTTATGTGAACGACTTCAATAAATTCGGACGTATCTATCGAGTATATGTGCAGGCGGAAAAAGACTTTCGCTCCGAGCGTATGGACATATCAAGGCTTTATGTGCGAAACGGCACGGGCGATATGGTGCCCCTCAGCGCACTCATCAAGGTGGAACAGACCCGGGGTGTCCAGACTGTTAAACATTACAACATCTACCGTACAGCAGCCATTCAGGGAGCGGCAGCACCTGGATACAGCTCGGGTCAGGCCATTGAGGCGATGGAGCGTCTTGCTGCCAAGTATTTGCCCGAGGGCTACGGGTATGAATGGACGGGCGTTGCCTTTCAGGAGAAAAAGGCCGGTGGTCAGGCACCGGTCATATTTGGATTGGCCCTGGTATTTGTTTTCCTTTTTCTGGCTGCCCAGTATGAGAGCTGGACGCTTCCCCTGATAATTATGTTTGCTGTGCCCCTGGCAATACTTGGGGCCTTGTTGGCCCAACACTGGCGCGGTCTTATCAATGATGTCTACTGTCAAATTGGGCTGGTAATGCTCATAGGCCTTGCCAGCAAGAACGCCATTCTAATAGTGGAATTTGCCAAGGAAAAGCGCCTGCAGGGGGCATCCATTGTTGAAGCGGCCTTAGAGGCCTCCCGTCTCCGTCTCCGACCTATCCTGATGACCGCGTTTGCCTTTATTCTTGGTGTGGTGCCGTTGGTGGTGGCAAAAGGGGCCGGCGCTGCCAGTCGGCACGCCTTGGGTACGGCAGTGTTTGGCGGTATGATCGCTTCCACCTTTCTGAGCCTTTTGCTGGTTCCTGTACTTTTTGTGGTGATTGAGAGGATCAGAGAAGGAAGGTTGCGGTCCAAAAAGGTTGAAGGAGGCGCTGACCGAACCAAAGATTCAACCGATTAATGATTGAACTGAAGTGGGCAAGTTTGCTAAGATGACTCAAAATGGTGATTTAAATGAATATTACACAGAGGGAGGTCATCAGATGAAATGTAAAAAACAATTTTTTTGTGTACCAATCCTTTTTGTGGCTCTTTGTTTAATGAGCGGGTGCTTCGGGAATTATGGAACCCTCAGAGTGGCTTCAGGCAAATGGGGGACGACTATCAAGGAGATCGAGGATAACTGGCAGAATTATGACATATACTACGCGGGTCTGTCTTACAAAAGTCCCTCGGCTATTATGTTCGACCCCAAGAAAGACGGTAAGAGGTTGATAGGGATAAAGTGGATGCCCGTGACCGAGCGATCGGTTGTACTGACAATTGTTGAGTGGCTCGATTCCTATGCCAATTTTCCGCCGACATTATGGAAGATCCTGGGACCTAAGGGCGAGTTTTTTGGCTATATGTACACCTCTGCCATAGAGGATGTTGTGATAGAGGAAATTGAGCCCGGCACGCTCAAGATTGAAAACATTCCCCTCCCGCCCTTTGATTATGGTGGCGGTATGGGGGGGGCTGAGCGCTGAGGCCCTGGAACCTCTGACATGGCACCTGTGATCGTTATAGTTGGTAGGCCAAATGTGGGGAAATCCACGCTCTTCAATCGCCTTTCAAGGTCCAAAACTGCCTTAGTCGATAATCGCCCTGGCATTACCAGAGACCGGCTTTATGCCACAATAACCGTTGAGGGGATTGCGGTGGATCTTGTGGATACCGGCGGGTTTGAGGATCTGGGTCAGGATCCTTTATTGAGGGAAGTAAGAGCTCAGATGGAAAAGGCTGTGGAGGAGTCCGACAGGGTGATCTTCATGGTAGACGGCCGGCAGGGAATAATGCCTGGCGATGAAGAGATGGCTCAGGTCCTGCGCAAAAGCCAAAAAGAGGTCCTTTTAGCTGTAAACAAGATAGACGGCCCGGAACATGACAATCTGGCTCTCGATTTCTACAAATTGGGTTTTAAGCATGCCCACCCTATTTCAGCAGCTCACGGATATGGTGTAAATGCCTTCATTAATGAAGTAATCAGTGGCCTCTCAGCATCTGAAGTCGAAAGGGAAGACCCGAACCAGATAAGGGTTGCCGTCTTGGGTAAACCCAATGCCGGAAAATCGTCCCTGATCAATAAGATCCTCAAAAAAGACCGCCTGGTGGTGAGCAAACTGCCGGGGACTACCCGTGATACTGTTGACGCCCTTTTCCGCTATGGCGAAAGGGAATACCTCCTTATCGATACCGCTGGTATTCGAAGAAAAGCGAGGGTAAAGGTAAAGATAGAAAAATTTTCGATGATCAAGGCCATCAAAAGCCTCGATCGTTGCCATGTGGCGCTGGTTCTCTTAGATGCCGAGGAAGGGGTTTCAGATCAGGACGCCCGGATCATCGGATATGCGGTTGAAAAAGGGAGGGGAATAATCTTAGTTGTTAATAAATGGGATTTGATCAAGGGGGATATCCGAAAAAGGCGTCTCTTAGATAATGCCATAGAGAGGCAGTTGAAATTTATCTCATTTGCGCCGAGGATCAACGTCTCCGCCTTGACCGGCGAACGGGTAATGAAGCTTTTTGGGAAAATCGACACGGTTTATGATCAGTTTTCAAAGAGAATAAGCACTGGAGCCCTGAATAGAGCTATTCAAAAGGTGATTGAAAAACACCCGCCCCCGTGGCTGGGGCGGGGAAGGTTAAAATTTTTCTATGCCACACAGGGCCGCACCAGACCGCCTACCTTTATGGTATTTGTGAACAGGCCCGACAAGCTCCATTTCTCTTATGAACGTTTTTTGGTGAATCAGTTGCGGGAACAGTTCGGGCTTGACTGTGCGCCTATCAGGTTAAAGTTCAGGGAAAGATGAGCCAAGCCAAAGAAATAAAATGGAAGGATACTCTGGAACAAAGATCTAATGCGGTTTTTCTGGTCCGGAACATTCTTGGATGCACCTGTCC
>DAOVUP010000290.1 GCA_030632525.1 Desulfobacteraceae bacterium
AATAGGGCATGTAAACAAAATAGAAAAAGGTGCCGCCTAACAGGAACAGGGTCCCTGCAAGAATCAAAATCCTGTGGCCCTGCTTAATATTCTGGGCTGTCTTTGAAATGGCGTCTAAGGCTCGCCATAGCCCTATGTCCCTCAGTGAGGGCATTTAACGCCTCCTCCCGGATCGGCCTTTCTTGGGTTTCGCTTTAGGTGTATCCTTGTGGAAGACTGTCTTGCAGGCTAAGACAAAGTTGGCTGCATTGAGTTTGTACTCGGGAAAATTTTGCAATTTTGTAGTCTTTAGGTCTACAGATGTTATCTGCTTCTTTTTTTCTAAGTTGGTCATGAACAGGGCCACAGTATCATTGTCCATGGCACTTCCCTGGAGGGTCAAGCTGCCGCTTTTTTCCATGACGGCACTAAGCCATAGCCTGTCTATTGGAACTGATGTGGCAATATCCTCCAAGAGACGGACCGGTCCCGACCTCTGATTTTCGAGACCCTTAATCACATTAAATTTATCCTTTATCTCCTTTGTTCTCTTTCTTATCCGGGCTATCTCCTGCGCGACCTTGGTATATGAGGCCATTTCTGTCCTGAGCTGTTTTTCCTCGCCTTTCAATTTAGTCAACTCACTGCCGAGGTTGAGGTATAAATAAACCATCAGTGTCAGAAGGCAGACAACAGTGAGGAAGTAGATGCTAACCTGCTTCCTGATGTTTTCCTGTTTCCTGGCCGCCCGGAAGGGCAAGAGATTTATTCTAATCATTTGTCGCCAATACTTCGCAAGGCCAGACCAACCGCTACGCCGGCCTGAGGTGCCATATGTTTCAGGTAGTTGGGGTCAAAAAGCTTGCTATCTGTTACGAGATATCTAAAGGGGTCCAGGGTGGTTACAGGGAGTTCTGTCACCTGTTCTAAATGGCGCTTAAAACCCGGAGTTTCGCAAGAACCTCCGCTTATAAAGATCCTTTCTGTGGCTTTATCAGGATAGGCGTTAGCCACGAAATCGAGGGCATGTTTGATCTCCTTACTCCATTCTAATACTGTGCTGGCTATAACTTTTTCAATCTTTGCTCTGTTGTTATCGTCTAAGTCAACGCCGCCCAACTTCATATCTTCAGCTTCTTCAAAGGGCACATCGAACTCTGACATAATCGTCTCTGTTATTTGGGTGCCACCGTAGGATGAATCTCTGGAAAAGACGGATAGGCCCCTATGGACAGTATTTATGCCCAGTGCACTGGCCCCCACAGTGATAATGGCATAGCCTCCTTCAGGGTTGTCTATGCTTATTTCAGCGGCATTCTGGAGGGCAAACAAGTCTATGTCGAGCACGCTCAGGTTGAGATTGGCAGCCCCCATCAGAGCCATATATTCGTCGATAACGTCTTTTTTCCCGGCCACCAATAAGATGTCCATCTGGTCTGGAAGCCCTGGCCCTTCCTTTTCATCGGCCGATTCTCCTATGGTGTCTCCAGTGTCGAGAACAGCGTAATCAAGATTCACCTCGTTGATTCCATAGGGTATATATTTTTCGGCTTCCTCTTTAATCGCTTTTTCTATTTCCGATTCCTGCATATTGTCCAAGACGATCTTTTTTGCAATTACTGAGTAACCGGACAGGGAGGCTGCCACATCCCTGGTTTTCACCTTCAAATTCCTGAAGAGGCTTTTTATTGCTGTGGAGACCGCCTCCACATCCTTTATAGAGCCTTCGACAATTGTATCCTGAGGGGTCGCTATCATTCCAAAATTTCGGAGGACCCTCCCACGCCTGGAATACTCTATTTCGACCACTTTGATGCTATGCGAGCCGATGTCTAATCCGAGCAGGCGTTTTTGTTTTGTGGCCGATGAAGCCTTCAAAATACCCATGAGTTCCTAAACCAAGAAATTTGAAATTTGACCTTTGAAAAATGCTTAAACCCTAACGTTGCAACTAGGGGGGTAGATTTAGTTTGCAAGTATCTAATGATATCAGGCCCCGGGGAAGAGCTTTCCCTTGTCTGACAGATCAAACCCAAGGGCAAGTATTATTTTCCTCTTGGTTTCCATCCGGCAACCGAGTCCCTTTTCAACCCGGTCAATGGTAATGGGAGAAAGCCCGGCCTTTCTTGCAAGTTCTGCCTTACTTACAAGAAGTCTCTCTCTGATTTTTCTTACAGCGTTTTGATCCAATTTTCTCTCCGGAAAAAGCCCCTTGGTCGTTTTTGGCCAAGCGTGCGATTAAAGTTGCTGTGCAGCAACCCGGCGGTCATGGCCATTAGGAGGCTTTAGATCCGTGGCTTTGCGTCGCCGTCTTTCAACGGTTTTGCCTTGGTGCGTTATGTATTATGCCTAAATCAATCAATGCTAAGGATTGAAAGCATTAAATCATAAATTCTAATATTTGTCAAGTATTTAATGATATTTTCATATAAATGTATATAATTTAACTATATATAGTATGAAATCAGTTTCGTGGCGCAATATGTAGAAGTACGTATTATTTGAAACCCCGGCCCGCACTTGATTCAAGTAGAAGTTTGGTGTAAAATATTTTTACAATCGACAAATATGTTTACAATTGATCATAACTCTGCTGACGTTTCTAATCCGCAGATTACGCAGATTTCCGCAGATTTTCTTGGACTTGGGTCTGAT
>DAOVUP010000185.1 GCA_030632525.1 Desulfobacteraceae bacterium
AGTCTGTACCTGGAAAAGGGCCGCATGGCCAAGAGCAATGCAGAGCAGGTAGAGAAGATTATCAAGATTGCCAGGGAGTTCGACATAGAACCAGCAACACCCGATGAGGCCAGGCAAACCCTCGGTTTGAAGGGCCTGGGTAAAGTCAATTTTTAAATAAAGAGGCTCTTGAGAGGGGATATTCTGGGTCAGGGGCTCATGATGTCCCCTTTCAATTTTAAGGATTTATTAAAAAAAATACATCCAATAATCAAAGCATAAAGAAGGGAGTGAAAAATGGACAAGAAAATCCGGAAGGTTGCTGTTATCGGCACTGGTCTCTTGGGCACTCAGATCGCTATCCAGGCCACCTGCTTTAACTATGAGGTCTCTGCCCATGACCCCGATGAAGGGTCATTCAAGAGGGTGATCCAAATCATAGATGCTATGATGAAGTTTACGGGGAAAGGACCGGTAGTTCCAATGGAGGAATGGGAAAAGGGGTCCCAGAGGGTCAATCTCTGCAAGGAACTGGAAGAGGCACTTCGCGATGCCGACCTCGTTATCGAGGCTGCCCCAGAAGAGTTAGAGCTAAAACGAAAGCTCTTCGAAAGGCTCGATGCCCTGGCGCCCAGAGGAGCCATCCTTGCCACAAATAGCTCCTCAATACCGATTTCCAAGATCGAAACCGCCACCAACAGGCCCGAGAAGTGTCTGAACACCCACTTCTATTCTCCGGCTACAGGACTAAACATGGTCGATATCGTGGGGGGAACAAGGACAACGCCTGAGACGATTGAGGCCGGCAAGGCATGGATTCGCTCGATCGGCTGCGTCCCTCTAACAGTCAAAAAGGAGATCCTCGGCTTCTGCTTCAACCGCGTCTGGAGGGCAATCAAACGGGAGGCACTCTATATGTGGGGAGAAGGTTTTGTCGATTTTAGAGATATCGACCGGGGCTGGATGATTTTTACCGGAACGCCCTATGGCCCCTTCGGTCTAATGGATAATGTTGGACTCGATGTAGTTTACGACATTGAGATGGTCTACTATAACGAATCCAAAGACCCCAAGGACCATCCTCCTGAGGCCCTTAAAACCATGGTGCACCGAAAAGAGCTTGGCGTTAAGACAAATAAGGGCTTTTACACATACCCTGATCCAGAATATAGAAAGCCCGATTTTATTAAAGGATAGGTTTGTGTGTAAGAAAAACATAGACCAGAAGATTAGAAGGAGATCTTCAATGACTATGATGAACGCAGAACAATATGAGGAAAGCCTGAGGCGCTTGAATCTGGTGGTGCATATGTTTGGAAAGCGTTTGGAAAACGTGGTGGATGATCCCATTATTCGGCCATCCATGAAGGCGGTTGCGAAGACCTATGAATTGGCTCACCGTCCGGAGCACGAAGACATTATGACCGCCACCTCGCATATTACAGGCAAGAAGATTAACCGTTTTACCCATATCCACCAGAACATCGGGGACCTGGTTAAGAAGAGCAAGATGGGAAGATTGCTGGGCCGTGAAACGGGATGCTGTTTTCAGAGATGTGTTGGAATGGATTCGCTGAATGCGCTTTCCATTGTCACATTCAACATAGACGAAAAATATGGGACAGAATACTACAAACGATTCCTAAAATATCTTGAATATGTCCAGGAAAACGATTTAACCTGTGACGGGGCAATGACTGACCCTAAGGGTGACAGGAGTCTGCCCCCCCATAAACAGCCTGATCCAGATCAGTATCTGCACGTGGTGGGACAGAAAAAGGATGGTATTGTTGTCAGAGGGGCCAAAGCCCATCAAACAGGTGCTGTGAATTCTCATGAAATCATCGTTATGCCCACCTTGACAATGAGGGAAGAAGACAAAGACTATGCTATTTCCTTTGCCTTGCCAAGTGATACCGAAGGAATCGTTTATATCATGGGGCGTCAATCTTGCGATACCAGAAAATTAGAAGGGGATACTATAGATAGGGGCAACATATTGTTTGGAGGGCATGAAGCCTTAGTGGTTTTTAATGATGTTTTTGTCCCCTGGGACCGTGTTTTTATGTGCAGGGAATATGATTTTGCCGGACAATTGGTGGAGGATTTTGCTGCTTATCATCGGCAAAGCTATGCGTGTAAGGTGGGGGTTGGGGATGTCCTGATTGGAGCCGCCCAGACGATTGCTGAGTACAACGGAGCTGAGAAGGCCTCACATATCAAAGACAAGATTGTTGAGATGAATCACTTGAATGAGACCCTTTACTGCGGTTGCATAGCCTGTGCCTCTGAAGGGCAAAAGGAGGCCAGCGGGACATATGCCGTAAACACTCTCCTCGCCAATGTACATAAGCACAATGTGACTCGTTTTCCTTATGAGATCGCCCGGCTTGCCCAGGATATTGCCGGAGGGTTAATGGTAACAATGCCAGCGGAAAAAGATTTCAAGTCGCCAGAAACCGGCAAGTGGCTGCACAAATACTTCAAGGCCAACTCTGATGTCCCCACTGAAAATAGGATGCGTATCCTAAGGCTGATTGAAAATATTACCCTGGGAACAGCGGCGGTGGGTTATCTGACCGAGTATATGCATGGTGCGGGGTCCCCGCAGGCCCAAAGAATCATGATTTCCCGTCGCATAAACTTGCGAGAGAAACAAAAAGCAGCGAAAAAACTCTGTGGCATTGAATAGAAATGCAGATGTTGACTTGAGAATAAGAATCTAATCTTTCCACCCATGAACCCCCACCAAATCCACAAAGCGGCAACCTCCCAGGTTTTCCTGGATGATATTTCCCTTTTTCCTGGTTGCCTTGATCAGTTCCTGGCTGAATCTGTTCCCAACAGGGACGATGAGTCTGCCGCCATCCGCAAGCTGGTCAAGAAGGGGCTGGGGAATTTTGGGCGCACCGGCCGTGATAATGATGGCATCGTAGGGCTCATATTCCTTCCATCCGAGGGTTCCGTCAAAGGCCTTGAAAAGGATATTGTTATAACCCAATTCGGCTAGAACGGTTCTTGCTTTAACCATTAGAGGCCGAACCCTCTCAATTGTGCAAACCCTTTTAGACAGCTCGGCCAGAATTGCTGTCTGATAACCGCTGCCAGTACCGATCTCGAGGGTCATTTCTTTACCGGTGAGCTTCAGTGCTTCAGTCATGAGAGCCACGATATAGGGCTGGGATATGGTCTGGTTGTGCCCGATAGGCAAAGGGTGGTCATTGTAGGCTTCGTTCACAAGGGCTTCTTCCACAAAGCGGTCTCTGGGTACCTTGCCCAAGGCATCCAGCACTCGAGGGTCTTTGATCCCTCGCGGGATGAGCTGATTTTTGACCATTCTTTCCCTGGCCAACCGGTAATCGGGTATGTGGACCACGGCATTTCTCTTTGATTGTGGATTGTTGAAAAGGTAAATACTTTAACCCCTAATATTAGCACACAAACAATAGAAATGTAAGTCTAATTGAGGAATTGAGAGATTTTACATATTTGTTATTTTACTAAAAAATGTAAACCGCAAGCCAGGCTTCCAGGCCAGCTAAAAGAACTGTTAAGAGGCAGTAAGGCATGGCCTTCAACATTACATCACCTTCCCTATTGGTCAGCCCTACCAGTGTGGAGCCAATGAGTACCTTGGCTGGCGCAATAGCGCTTCCCAGTGAGCCACCTATGGACTGGATACTGGCGATGATCAGAGGGCTTATCCCAAGCGACAAGGCGGTCTGCATCTGAAGACCTCCAAACATCACATTGGAGTTGGTATTGCTGCCCGTCATGAAACAACCCAGGACGCCTATATAAGGTGAGAATATGGGGAAGACAAGCCCGGTCGCACTGGCAATACCGTTGGCCAAGATTTCCGTCATTCCGGTATTGGTCATGATAAGTGCCATCATAACCATAGTGATTATCCCAAGGCTAGTAGGCGTGCATTGTCGGACAGTTATTTTAAAGGAAGCAGATCCTGCGCCTCGTTTCCATCGCCCTGTACTGAGGAAGGCCAAAAAAGTCAGGAATGCTGCAGTCAGGATGAGGGGGGCAGGATGGTTGAGGAGCCTGATCTTAGCATAGGCGTTAACCGGTTGAACAATGTATCCCAGAGAGGTCTGTAGTCCTGGATAATTGAAGCCAAAATAAAGGTGCCTGGCTGCCGCTTTTAAGGGCGGAAGCTGGGATAGGGCGGTCAAAAAGATTAGAAGATAATAAGGTAGAAAAGCCAAATGAAAGCTCAGTTCATACTCCTGTCCAGTTGGCCTTGGTGCTGAGTCTTGAGTTGGTTCACCGTTAAGCAGAGGCGTCTTGCACAGCAGCCATATTATACTGCATCCGACGAGACCAGGAACCACCGATGCAATCTGAGCTGCCCCGAGAAAAGTCATTAGCCACACAAAGAAAGACATGA
>DAOVUP010000271.1 GCA_030632525.1 Desulfobacteraceae bacterium
ACCAGCAAGCGGTTTATCCTGAGGTGGGTGGGGATAGGCCTTTGGAGGCTCTCCTGAAAGAGGGAAAAGTCGGGTATTATTTCACGGTATTCTTCAAAAAGACCTGTCATTCTTTGCAAATCTCAAGATGCGAGATCATCAATTCCTTTTCCTATTCATAATCTCGATGAATTCGTAAAAAGTCACTCACCTGTTTTGTCATTCCCGCGAAGCTTGTCCTCGACTCCGATCGGGGAGCGGGAATCCAGGGAAATCATCCCGCCGCGGCGGGACTGGACTCCCGCCTTCGCGGGAGTGACGGCCTTTGAATATTCGAACATACTGTCGAATTAATAGCCAAGTGTTGAAGTTAGAACCAACTTTCAACTTGTACAAGACTTTAGGTCAAACTGGCCTAGAATGCAAGTATCAGCTTGAAAATGTGTGATGCCGGACTGAACCACATCGAACGACACAAGAACAAGCAAATTCGCCTTCTATTAGACGGGACTCAACTTCTCAATTATCGAAACATTTAACCAGGTCTGATCTGTCAGGAAGGGATGAGTTACAACATGGGATCGATAGCTGCAGCCGTAGCGAATCTGGATCCTTGTATGACTATGCAGTGCAAGATCTGTAAGAGTTTGAGATTTTTACTATTATAGTTGCATTTATAACCCAAATCTGCTAAAATGCCCTTTATAAACTTCCAGATAAAGATTTTGGCTTGTTTTATAGGTCGCCCGATAGTCTAAGCTGGGATCAACGACCTATAGCAATGCACGCCTTGTTCGGAAATTTCTCTTCGGTACCTGCCAAAATCATTATCTTAAACCCCGGACTGCTGATGCAGCAGCCAGACAGGGCTTGATAACCCATGGGAATATCAGCACATTATTTCGTCTTTGGTCTTGAGGATCAGCGGTATGCCCTGGGCCTTGCTGTCGTTCTAAGGGTCATTCGTGCGGTCGAGCTTACTTCCCTCCCTGAGGCTCCCGATCATCTGTTAGGATTGATAAACCTGGGCGGGGAAATTATTCCCGTACTGGATATCCGCAAGCGTTTTCATCTGGAATATCATGAAATCGACCTTAACGATCGGATTATCATCTGTAAGGGAGCCGCAAGGACAATCGCCTTTGTGGCTGATGTGGTTGAAGGGGTGGTTGAATTCGCCCCTGAAGAGTTGGACGAGGCCGTACATATCCTGCCCGAGATGGAGCATTATATCGAGGGTGTCGGGAAATTAAATGACGATACGGTTCTCATCTACGACCTGGACAGCCTGTTTTCCATCCAGGAGATAGAGGGGCTGGGGATTGATGACTTTAGGATTGATACCCCGGTTAAATAAGGGCAAGAACGGATTTAACGGGGTAAAATTGATGATTGTTGATTGTCGATTAAAAAACCTAACCCGCAACCCCTTGCCATTGATTATTGACTATTGACGATTGACTATTGAAAAGACACCTGAATCACAGCTAAGCGAATGACCAGTGACTTTGGACTTTGGACTCTCAACCTGCAACCCGAAACCCGCAACTTGACTAATACCCAATAATGAAAAGAGTGCCGCATATATCCGATGACCTTATCTCCCGACTGAGTGAATTTGTCAATTCGCGGACAGGTCTCTATTTTCCACGGGAGAAATGGCGGGATCTCAAGCGGAATATAAATGCTGCTGCTCCGGATTTGGGCTTTGGGGATACGAGTGCCTGTATCAAATGGCTGTTGTCGGCCCGGCTGACACAGAAGCAAAAAGACACGTTAGTTGGTCATTTGACCATAGGTGAGACCTATTTTTTTAGAGATAAGCAGATCTTTCAAGCCCTGAAAGAACACATTTTCACGCCCTGGATCAGATCACGGAATGAAAAAGAAAAAAAGATCACGTTCTGGAGTGCGGCTTGCTGTACCGGGGAAGAGTCATATTCTATAGCTATGCTGATCGATCAGATGCCGACATTCAGGGGATGGCAGGTGAAAATCATTGGCACAGACATAAACGCTCAATTTCTTCAAAAGGCCAGGAAAGGGGTTTATACCCGCTGGTCTTTCCGGGACACGCCCGATGCGATCTTAAGGGGGTATTTCAAAAAGAGGGGGAAGGACAGCTTTGAGATTTCCCCGGCTATCAGAAAGATGGTAAGTTTTTCCCGGCATCACTTGGTGGAAAGGGGGTATCCCCCGGATTTTGATGGGCATCTTAATGAGCAGGGTAAGGCGGATGTCATCTTCTGCCGCAATGTGCTCATGTACCTTTCTCCTGATATGCGCGATAAGGTGATCCAGCGTTTGACCGGGTTTCTCTGCAAGGGGGGGTGGTTTATTGTAAGCCCGAGCGAAACATCCTTTGTGCAGGTGCCGAGCCTAAGTCCTGTTCGGTTTCCCGGTGCAATTCTTCACAGAAAAGGTTCTCCGAGGAAAACGGATAAGAAAGCTGCTAAAGTTGTTGTTCCTCGTAGAACCACTCCCCCCCTCCCCGCGCGGCCGGTTGTGCGCGTGTATCCGAGAAAAACTGCCGACCGGAAGCCCACTCCCTCCCCTCGGACTCTTTCGAAGAAGGAAAAACGTAAAGAGCCAAAAAGAGATTTTTATCAGGAGGCCCTCACCCTCTATGACAAAGGTCGCTATGAAGAAGCGGCTGAAAAATTAAACAGGCTCCTTTCTGACGGAAAGATGGGGAATAATGTCCTTCTTGTGCCGGAACAGATGGCACTCCTGGCAAAGGCCTATGCAAATATGGGGAAACTTGATGAGGCTAAAAAATGGTGCGAGCAGGCGGTTCAGACCGAAAAGCTCCATCCTGATTACCACTATCTATTAGCCACCATATATCAGGAACAGGGGCTTGTGGAGGAGCCGATAAAGTCGCTGAGACACGCAATTTACCTTGA
>DAOVUP010000260.1 GCA_030632525.1 Desulfobacteraceae bacterium
AAGAGCAAAAAGACGAGCTAAAAAGCGCCAAACAAAAAGGGGGCGGTTAGTTTCCTCACATTGAAAGCTTAGCTATGTTCAGCCATAAAGAACAAATGAAAATTGTGATCATTTCTGTTATGATTGGCAGCATCCTTTGCCTCCATTATTTGACCTTCCCTGCATTGAGATACTACCACGCTGTTTACCGAATGCTCTTCTACCTGCCGCTGGTTTTAGGGAGCTTATGGTTTGGGATGAAGGGGGCCGTATATATCTGTGTAAGTGTTTCCGTCCTATTTCTTCCACATGCCATCATACAGTGGGAGTGGTTTTCGGTTGATGACTTTCATAGGTTTTCGGAGGGGGTGCTCTATATTGGTATCGCAATGATTCTTGGATTCCTGGTTGAGAGAGAAAAAAAGAAGCACAGGGCCCTTGTTCGGGTCAGGAGTCTTGCTGCTGTTGGCAAGGCTGTCTCGGAAATAGCCCATGATATGAAAACACCCCTTGTGGCGATTGGCGGGTTTGCCAAACAGGTCTTTAAGAAACTTGAGCCGGACAACCCTGATCGCAAAAAACTGGGGCTTGTGATTCAAGAGACGGCACATTTGGAATCGATGGTCAGAGAGATGTTGGATTTTGGGAAACCCGTAGAACTACAGTTTACTGAAATAGATTTCAATGAATTAGTCTCGGATTCCGTTAGAGTGGCGCAACCAATAGCAAAAGAAAATGGGATAGAACTTGAAACTGACCTGGCGACTTCCCTCCCTTCTGTCGTTCTGGACGCACCGAGAGTAAAGCAGATCCTTTCGAATCTAATAACAAACGCGATAGAGGCATCTCACGCCGGAGATCGTGTGTGGGTGTGCACTAGTTTGAATAGCCTTGGGGTAGTGCTGGAGGTTTCTGACCATGGCGACGGTATAGCAAAGGAATATCATGAGAGTATCTTTAATCCTTTCTTTTCAACAAAGAGAGAGGGGGCCGGTCTGGGTCTGGGCATCGTGAAAAAGATCGTGGAGACACACGGAGGCGATATCTCTTTTAGTGCTAACCAGGAAAAGGGCGTAACCTTTACTGTACGGCTACCGTTGAGACCCGAAACATAAAGAATATCGGGGCATTCTTCATGACAAATCAAGAGTAGTTTATCCCGCTAAACGCGGGATTGATTTTGCATCTTGGCAGTGAAATTTAAAACTTGAAATTGGGAAAAACAGTAGAATGTAGTTCCCTTATCTAATTTCAAGTTTCAAATTTCCAGCTTCGGCATCCGATTTTCAATTCGAGAATACACCCCATTACGAAAAAAATGTACCCTTATGAATGAAGGATGCCATAATATCCTTCCTAAGGTCAACAAATAAGAAAATGTCATCTAATCCTAATAATAACAAAAAAAACAGTGTCAGGGCAGTGGTCTTGATGGGGGTATTCTGGCGTATACTGATCATTGAAGGGATATTGCTGGTTGGGACACTTATATACGCGGCTTTGACCGAAGACAGGGGATCTGTAGAACTTTTCTGGTATGCCATAAGAATCATATCCCTTGTGGCAATCATCGTCTTGTTCATGATGGTTACACTGAAAAGTTTCCTTGAAAGGCGAATCATCTCACCCCTTGAAACCATTGCCGCGGCTAATCAGCGTTTCCAGGACAATGACTCATCTGTAAGGGAGGTGAACTTGCCGGAAGGCGCCCCTAAAGAGATCAAGGGGATCGTTTCCTCCCGCACGCAGATGTTAAATACAATACTCAAGATATCAGAGGAACGCTTGCACCTTGTCAAATTCATTCGGAACACCTTTGGTCGCTATCTTTCTAAAAGGGTGGTCGATGAAATCCTCGAATCACCGAATGGGCAAGAAATCGGTGGCCATAGGAAAACCGTAACTGTTGTGATGTCAGATCTTCGCGGTTTCACAAGCCTCTCTGAAACCAGGGACCCTGAGGATATGGTTCGGCTTTTGAATCGCTATCTCGAGCGCATGTCAAAGGTCATCGTGGAATATGACGGAATGATAGATGAGTTCATTGGAGATGCAATCCTGACAGTTTTCGGTGTGCCTGAGGAACATGACGACGATCCTTTGCGTGCGGTTGCCTGCGCCCTTGCCATGCAAAATGCGCTTGTGGAACTGAATAATGAGTTGACGCATGAAGGATATCCTGTCCTTGAAATGGGAATAGGGATCAACACTGGATCGGTTATTGTGGGAAACATCGGCTCAGAAATACGAGCCAAATACGGTATTGTAGGCGCCACCGTAAACATGGCCTCTCGCATAGAATCCAATACAGTTGGAGGGGAGGTTCTTATGGGAGAATCCACCTACCGCCTTGTTAAAGAGGCAGTAACCGCCGACCCTCCTCACACCGTCATGATGAAAGGTTTAAAAAGACCCCTTGTAATCTATCCGGTAACCGCAATCGGGCCGCCTTATAATGTTAAATTAGCCCCCCAGACGGCTAACAAACATGGCATGGAAATGAACCTCCCCTTTCACTGCTGGAAAGTGGAAGACAAAAAAATGGCCAGCGAAACCATGTCAGGGGAGACTATAACTATAAACGAAAACTTGATTACGGCATCAGTTGAACCACATCTTGAACCCCTGGCTGATATCAAGTTAATATTTGATTTCTGTATGGATGCCCACTGTTTCGACGATATTTATGCGAAGGTTCTATCTGTTGAAGAGCAGAACAACAAAATAGTCACTCGATTCAGGATCACCTCTATCAACCAGAAAGACAGAGATATTCTCAAGAAATGGACATCTGAGGCATCATAACTTGAGGGAGGAGGAAGGCCGTTATGAGATATCGCAGATATCTACTCTTTGTCACTGTTCTCTCGTGTTTCTTCATCACGGGTCTCGTGACCGGAAGCAGGGCCGCTCAGGAAATGGATAACCGCATCTATGCAGAGTTGCTTGGAAAATATGTAAAAAATGGCCTGGTGGATTATCAGGGATTCAAAAATGAAGAGGCCAAATTGGATCAGTATCTCAAGGTTCTGGAAGAGATTGATACCAAGGAGCTGTCACGAGACGAGCAGTTCGCATTTCACATCAATGCATACAACGCCTGGACCATTAAGCTGGTCCTCA
>DAOVUP010000080.1 GCA_030632525.1 Desulfobacteraceae bacterium
CCTATAAGTGAGGCAGCAAATTCCCTTCCCAGGGTTCGTCCGATAAAGAACGCAGCGCTCGCGCCAAGCATGGCCCCGATCCAGACATATAGGAAACCCCAGTATGCCCCAAAAATGGCGGCTCCTAACCCGGTCAGCAATGTTCCGGGCAAGAACAGGCATACCCCAATGGCGTAAATCAACATATAGAGGACCGGGGCCCAGTGCCCTGCTGTTTCCAAAAAACGGCCCAGACTTTCGGCTGTAAGATAATCCTTAACCGGTGTGAAACGGATTAGAGCAATAGCCAAGATCACAAAGGCAACCAGTATGGTGGCCTTTACCAGGGCTTTCCCACGTGTATTTGTAGATTGTTTCGTTTCAGTCTCCATTCCTTTATCCAGCACCCAATACCATCCAAAGATTATCCCAGTACGATTTTCCGAACCTACGGGACAGGCGCAGATTCCCGTAGATTATTTAAACACACCACCTATCCATCCTGCATCCTGTATCGTCCATCGTTCATCCAATCATCCACCCATCCCAGTACCCAATACCGAATATCCAATACCTAATACCCAGTACCCAATACCCAATCCCCAGTACCCAATCAACAGGCCCTTCCTTTTAGATTAAAAAAGAATTTCAGACCTTTTTTAACTTTGTCCGAAAAGATCTTGGGCGAGAAATAGGTCCCCGCCACCCTTTTGTTAATTTCACCTAAGGTCGGGTAGGGATGCACTGCTGAAGCCAGCGAGGAGAGTTTCACCTTGCCGTTGAGTACAGCCACCCATTCATTGAGAAGCTCTCCTGCGCGGGGTCCTAAGATCTGGACACCGATGGGCTTTTCATCTTTGTCCAAGATCATCTTGATCTTCCCGATCTTTTCCCCTTCCGCGAGACTTCTGTCATTGTCTTTAAACGCCTCTGTCCAGACCGAATATTTGATGCCGGCAGCTATTGCCGCTTTCTCATTCATGCCGATACTGGCGAGTTCCGGGTCTGTATAGGTACACCAGGGGAGGAAGGTGTAATCAACCTTTCTCGGAAGGTGAAAAATCGCATTGCTGATAACGATTCCAGCTTCATATCCTGCAGCATGGGTAAACTGGTAGGCGCCAGTTACATCTCCTGCCGCATAAATATGTTTTATGTTCGTCCTCAACCTGTTGTCCACCTTCACACCCTTCTTATTTAGCTCAACACCGATATGCTCTAACCCCAAACCCTCTATATTTGGCTTTCTGCCCAGGGCCACTAAGATCTTTTCAGCCCTCAGACTGATCTCTCTTCCGTCCACATCTTTAATCAATACCTCTCGTTTTCCGCCGCGCTCCAATGCACGGATTATGGTCGCGTCTAAATAAAACTCCACACCCTCTGAACTGAGGACTCCCATCACCTCATCAGCCAGGTCCTTATCCTCTTTGCTCAGGATCTGACCACTCCGCTGGACCACAGATACCTTTGAACCCAGCCGGGAAAAGGCCTGTGCCATCTCCGTGGCGATGGGACCTGCACCTAAAATAATCATGGATGACGGCAGATGTTCTAAAGAAAAAATCTCTTTATTGGTTATAAAGGGGGTTTTATCAAGGCCTTCCACAGGGGGGATGCCAGGGGAAGAGCCTGTAGCAATAACCCAGTTTTTGGCAGAATAGGTGTCTCCGTTCAGTCGAATAGTGTGATCATCGATGAAGGCGGGATCTCCAAATTCCACCCTTGCGCCTAAAGAGCAGAATCTCTCTTCGGAATCGTGCTCTTGAATCGTGCTGATTACCGATCGAATCCTGGCTGTCACCTCTTTGAAATCCACCGGGGGCACTGTCATTTCAGGAAGCCCGAAAACTTTTGCTGTTTTCATCAAATGATACACATGGGCTGTCCGGATAAGGCTTTTACTGGGAACGCACCCAAAGTGCAGGCAATCACCACCCAACTCTTTTTCTTTTTCAACTAAGAGCGCTTTGGCCCCTAACTGAGCCGCTCCCGATGTAACAGTCAAACCCGCTGCGCCACCTCCTAAAATCCCTATATCAAAATCATAGCCCGGCATGATATCCTCCAAATGGTGACAATGCTCCTTCTATGGATGCATGCGACCCGAACATTAAATTTCTTCCTCCTCAATCGCCGATAGAGACAGGTTTTTCAAATCGATCTTTTTTGCGGCTTCGATCCCGGCATGGAGAGCCTTGCGATTTATTTCCTCTGTGCCCTTTGGTACCCTGGCCATCAGGGCTTGTTCAAGGTTTTTTAACGAAATGATCTGGGAAAGGACCCCGACCGCACCAAGAGCAACCATATTGGCGACCATCTCCTTCCCGATTTCCTTTCGCGCAATTCGTGTAAACGGAATGGCAGCTACACGATTTGTCGGTACTTGATGGACCAATGTAGAGTCTACTACCAGTAAACCATCAGTTTTGAGATCAGGGAAGTAGGTATCGCATGCCTCTTGATTCATTGATAGAAGGAGATCCGGTTTTATTGCCTTGGGATAATCAATGGTCTGGTTACTGATAATGACTTCCGCTTTGCTGGTTCCTCCTCTTGCCTCAGGTCCATAGCTCTGGCTTTGGCAGACAAACTTTTCATCGTAGACCCCTGCTGCCTCTGCTAATACAATCGCCGCAATAATGATACCCTGTCCCCCGGAGCCGCTTAAACGAACTTCATAACGTTCTTCTGCCATTTCACCAATCCTAATCGAAAGATCTCAGTCTCCCGCCCTCTCTCGAATCTTGTCATACTCTTCCGTATATATGGGTTTTTCCTCATCAGCTAAAATCCCTATGGTAAACTTGTCCTCAAGGTCTTCAGATGGCATTTTCTCTGCCTTTTCCACGGTCACTGAATTGTCTCTCATCCATTCCATCATTGTCACAGGATTCCCCATCTCATTTCGTCTTCCAAACTGAATATGACAGTTGGAGATTATCTCTACCACACTGAAGCCACGTTTCAAAACAGCAGCTTTAATTAACTTATCCAGAATCTGCACATGGTAAACTGTTCCCCGCCCCACAAAGGCCGCCCCAGCCGTTACTGCCAGTTCTGCTATGGAGAAGGCATGTTCTATATGACCGTATGGCGCTGTTGCCGCGTGTGAACCATAGGGTGTTGTAGGTGAAAATTGTCCCCCTGTCATCCCGTAAATCTGATTGTTTATTATAATAGCCGTCAAGTTAACATTTCTTCTGGCAGCATGTATAAAATGATTTCCGCCGATAGCGGTAGCATCCCCATCTCCCATGACAGTGATCACCGTCAGAGAGGGTTTAGCTAATTTAATGCCAGTGGCAAAGGTCAAGGCGCGTCCATGGGTTGTATGAAGGGTGTTGAAGTCCACATACACTGGCATACGCCCGGAACATCCGATGCCGGAAGCTAATACAATCTCGTCTTTTGTTAACCCCAGCCTGTCTATGGCGCGAATGAGGGACCCTAATATAACACCGTTGCCACATCCCGGGCACCATACATGGGGGAACTTCTTGTCATGACGGAGGTATTTGTGGATTAATTTTGTTATTTCCTTTGGCATATTTTACTCCTCGAGCAATAGTTCACCAAGGATTTCATCGGGGGTGATGAACTGGCCGTCAATGCGGTTGTATTTCTTCACGTCTGTCTTCCCCTGATTAACACGTTGTACCTCCCTGTAGATCTGTCCCATATTCATCTCAGGTACTAATACCCTTTTGCACTGCTTCAATACTTTATCTACCAGGCGTTCCGGAAAGGGGAAGAGGGTAATCAACTGTAATAACCCCGCTTTCGTGCCCTTACTCCTGGCATCAACCACAGCGCGCTGGGCAGAGCGGGTCACTGAACCATAGGCTATTACTGCTACATCCGCATCGTTCATCATAAATGTTTTGACAATCTGAATCTCATGGAGACCCTGGGCGAGTTTTCGAAACAGGCGGTTCGTAAAGATCTTGATCTCCTCGGGATGCTGGGTAGGAAAACCTCGTTCATCATGGACAAGACCGGTTATGTGATACCTGTATCCCGCTCCGAATGCGGCCATATCAGGGATGCCTGTGCTGTTATTCTCATAGGGGACATACCATTCCGGTGGGACACTGGGAGTTATCCTGTCGACAATCTCGATATCTTGGGGAGAAGGGAAAATAACTGTCTCCCTGGTATGGGAGACCACTTCATCTGAAAGGAGAACCACTGGAATTCGGTACTTCTCGGAAAGGTTAAAAGCTCGAACCGTAATATCAAAACAATCGGTAACAGTTGATACAGCGAGAACGATAATCGGATTATCCCCGTGGGTTCCCCATCTGGCCTGCATTACATCCCCCTGACCAGGGCAAGTGGGCAGTCCCGTACTCCCGCCTCCGCGCATGACATTAACGACAACGCAGGGTGTTTCCGTGATGCATGCATAGCCTATGTTTTCCTGCATCAGGGAAAAGCCCGGTCCGCTCGTGGCGGTCATGCTCTTTACCCCCGCAATTGAGGCGCCTATTATGGCCCCCATACTGGCGATCTCATCTTCCATCTGGATGAACGTGCCCCCTACCTGGGGCATTTGAGCCGACAGGACTTCACTGATCTCTGAAGCAGGAGTTATCGGGTAACCGGCAAAAAAACGGCATCCGGCAGCCAAAGCTCCCAAAGCAATGGCTTCATTTCCCTGTAGTAGTGATCTCTTTTTCTTTGGCATAACGGTGGCCATCATACATCTCCCACAGTATCAGGACCGAGCTCCTGTACAGTAATGGCAAAGTCGGGACAGTGCAATTCGCAGAATCTGCAGCCAATGCAGTCTTCAGGACGTTCGAATACAGGCCCTCCATGCTCATCCTGTCCGATCACATTCTTGGGGCAAAAGGAACTACAGATGCCACATTTTTTACACCAGTCCTTAAAAACAGTATGGCTGTACCGTTTTTTCGCTCTCTCGGATTGCTTTTCCGATGGTTTGCCGGGAATATTTCTTTGTGTGCCCTTTTCAGGTCTTACAGCAGGCCTTTTCTTTTTGCCGGTCACCGTCCTACCTCTTTTTTTCCGATACAACAATGGCTCCGAGACCTTTGAAAAACTCCGGGGTTGATTGAACTTTAAAATGCGCCTTTTCACGGTGAAACGTGATGCGTGAAACGTGATGGGTGATGCGTGATTCACGTTTCATTCTTCACGTTTCAGGATATCTTAAACAGCCGGATTTGGGTGGAAATCGGATTTATTTGTATTTCAGGTTGATTAGTCGCCGCCAACAATACCTTTCAGAGTGGATACGATTTCCTCTACATCATCAGGCAAAACTCCTGCAAACCATATCTTTTGAGGGTAAATCATGACATTAGAGCCTTTGGCACAGAGACCCATGCATCCCGATTGGGAGACCCTCACCTTTCCTTTCCAGCCTTTCTCGTTAACAGCTTCTTTTAATTTAGACCTTACTAACTGACTGTTATTATCAGCACACGATTTTCTTTTCCCGCCCCTGTCATTGGTACAAACGAAGATATGACTTATGAACGGGGATTCCTTTTTCTCGGCCATGGTAGTACTCCTTTATTGTAAGTTCCCAAAAAGTCTGAGAATAATTGAACATTCCACCTCATTTTTTGGTGTTTCACGTGATGCGTGATTCACGTTTCATTCTTCACGCTTCATTACTTCCCAGCGTCTGAAATTGTATTCAATGCGGACCCCGCCCTGAACCACACTATCTGCTCCTCAGTCAGAGTATGATTCAGTAATATTTCATCGGTCATTCCATCTTTTTTCTTTATTACGGCTTTCACTGATTTTCCGGGTTGAAGCCCTGAAAGATCAACGATGCTTATCCTGTCATATTCTTCAATTTGGTCGTAATCAACAATATCGGAAAAGATCAGCGGCAAAACACCCTGTTTCTTAAGGTTTGCCTCGTGTATCCTGGCAAATGACCTTGTAATAACAGCCTTGGCTCCCATTAGTCTTGGACTCATGGCGGCATGTTCCCGACTCGAACCCTCGCCGTAATTTTCATCACCAATAATCACAAAACCGCCACTGTTTTCCCTATAAAAGATCGCGAGTTCTGAAAGTCTTATCCCATTTTCCCCTGTGACAACATTTGTACCGGTCCCTGTTTCTCCAGTGAAGGCATTAACAGCCCCCTCTAACATATTTCTTGATATGTTTGTCAAATGCCCTCTGAACCTGAGCCACTTCCCACCGGGTGAGATATGATCGGTAGTTGTTTTCCCCTTTGTTTTGATTAAAACCGGCAAATCGGAGAAATCATTTCCATCCCATTTATCAAAGGGCTTGAGCAATTCAAGCCGCTCAGACCGCGGGTCAATTTTAACTTCGACCCTGTCCCCATCTCCATCTGGTGGAACGAAAGTGCTTTTTATATTAATTAACCCTGTCGGGGGCAGTGCAGGAGGATTTGGTGGTTCAAGTTTAAACTCATCACCGTCAACACCGGTGAGCAAATCTGCTTCAGGATTAAAACCCGAATCTCCTGAAATGGCGAGGGCCACGGCCATGGAGGGAGAAGTCAGGAAAGCCTTTGTCTCCGGATTTGCGTCATTTCTCCCTTTGAAGTTTCTGTTAAAAGTCGTAAACAGGCAGTTGGGAACACCATCGTCAATATCTTTTCTGTCCCATTGGCCTATGCAGGGGCCGCAGGAGGCTGAAAGTATAGTCGCGCCGGCATTTATAATCCTGTCGAGAATTCCTTCCCGCTTTATGGTCTCATATATCTGTGTTGAACCAGGAGACAGCATGAGCGGGACTTTTGGTTTAATCCCATGTTCTGCGGCCTGTTCCAACACCTGTGCCGCCGCGTATAAATCTGAATACGATGAGTTAGTGCATGACCCTAAAAGAACAGCCGATACTTCTTCAGGCCATTTTTCAGATTTGATAAGAGCCCTGAAATCCTCAACTCTTATTACCCTGTCCGGGCTGTAGGGTCCGGCATGTGCTGGTCTTATATCTCCAAGATCGATTTCAATTAACTCATCAAATACTTTTTCAGGATCATTAGTGCAGACTTCATCCTGTCTGAATATTTCAGACATGGATGCGGCCTGTTCAGCATCCTCTATCCGACCGACATTTCTGAGGTATGCATTCATTGAATCGTCATA
>DAOVUP010000130.1 GCA_030632525.1 Desulfobacteraceae bacterium
GCCCACATACCGCCCCCCCTTTCCGGTGCAGAAAGGCCTTTGGGGCCAACCCACGGTGATCAACAATGTGAAAACATTTGCGACTGTTCCTGTCCTGGTGGCCCACGGGGCCGGGCAATACCGGGAGATAGGAACGGAAAAGAGTCCGGGCACAGCCATCTTTTCCGTGGTGGGCAATGTGCTCCATGCCGGTCTGGTGGAGATCCCCATGGGCGTGGACCTGCGCACCCTCATTTTTGATATCTGCGGCGGTGTTCCCAACAAAAAGGCTTTTAAGGCAGTGCAGATCGGCGGGCCTTCCGGAGGGTGCCTGCCAGCGGACTTCTTAGACACGCCCATAGATTTTGACTCCCTGACCGAGGCGGGGGCCATGATGGGATCCGGCGGTATGGTGGTCATGGATGAGGACACCTGCATGGTCGATATGGCCCGGTATTTCCTGGATTTTACCCAGAAGGAGTCCTGCGGCAAATGCACCTTCTGCCGCGTAGGCACCCATCATCTGCTGCAGATTTTGGTTCGCATCACCAAGGGGGAAGGCCGTGAAGGAGATCTGGAAATTCTGGAAGCGCTTAGTGAAGACATTAAGGCAGGGTCCCTTTGCGGTTTGGGAAAGACGGCCCCTAACCCGGTGTTGACTTCCCTGAGATATTTCAAGGATGAATATGAGGCCCACATCAAGGAAAAACGGTGTCCTGCCAAGATGTGCAGAACCCTGACCGCCTATTATATTGATTTAGAAAAATGCGCCCGAGGATGCGACGCATGCGTTGGATGCTGCCCCGTAGAGGCTATCTTTACCACCCGCAATCGAAAAAAAGGGGTGGACCAGACCCTTTGTGTCAAATGCGGTGAATGCGTGACGGCCTGCCCCCCGGAGTACGATGCGGTCAGGAAGGTGTCGCCACCTAACCTGGCCCCCATTGTGGAGCGACCCTTGGAGATTGATGATTGATGATTGGCGATTGTTGATTGCTGGAGCAAAACAGACTTGTCCGCTTGATTTGTGGCGGAAATACCGGTTTATCGTTGCGGGTTGCGGGTTTATTGGTTGATTCGTGAGATCAATTAGAAATGACCTCTCAGATTCAATGGGTAAAAATCTAAACACCAGACACTTAATAAACATGATCAAAATCATTGTGGACAACAGGGAAATTCAGGTAGAGGAGGGCGCCAATCTGCTCAAGGCCTGCCTTGACCATGAGGTGTATATTCCCAACCTGTGCTATATGGACATGCTGGAACATCCACCCGCTTCCTGCCGACTATGCTTTGTGGAAATCGAGGGACGCGAACAGCCGATCCCTTCATGCCAGGTGGAAGCAGTAGAAAACATGGTGGTGAAGACCGACACCCCGACGGTGCGGCGACTGCAGCGAACAGCCCTGGAGCTGCTTTTGTCCGTACACCATGTGGACTGCGGTCATTGTCCCGCCAACAAGAAGTGCGAACTTCAGAAGATCGCCCGGTTCCTGAAAGTGGGTCTCAAGCCCAAACGCCTTGAACATTCCCTGAAAGATCAGGAAATAGTTGATGATCATATTTTTCTGAATCACCACCCCAACCGGTGCGTCCTGTGCGGCAAATGCATTCAGGTCTGCCGCAAGACGCACGGCGCCCCTCTCATGGATTTTGCCGGTCGGGGTTTCGCAACGGTGATCAGTTTTTATGGCCAGCAAAGTGCAGAGACCGTTCCATGCGGGCATTGCCTGACCTGCGTAGAGATCAGTCACGAGGGGGCCAGTACCCCAAAAGGTAAGCAGGATCAAACAATTCCATGTTACAAATCGGCGCTTTGAAATTAGAAAACTGGCTCATCATGGCCCCCATGGCGGGCATCACAAACCCGCCGTTTCGTTTGATCGCCAAGCGATTAGGGGCCGGTCTCGTGGTCACCGAGATGGTGAGCGCCGTGGGTCTTTCCCGAGGCCATGAAAAGACTTTTCGTTATTTAGACGGGTTTCCCGAGGAAAAGCCCCTCTCGGTACAGATATTCGGCGCGGACCCCCAAATCATGGCCATGGCGGCCGAGATCGTGGTTGAAAAGGGCGCCGACCTGGTGGACATCAACATGGGGTGCCCCGCCAGAAAGGTGATCAAAAACGGGTCCGGCGGTGCGCTTCTTCGAAACCCGGCTGCTGTGCGGGATATGGTCATGGCCGTCCGCAAGGCCTGCACGGTTCCCCTGACCGTAAAAATCCGGGCTGGCTGGTCCCCCGATAATGCTAATTTTCTGGAACTCGCCGGGATCATTGAGGATTGCGGCGCGGATGCAGTTACCGTCCATCCCCGGTTCGTTAAACAGGGGTTTTCAGGGCAAGCGGACTGGCGCATTATTCGGAAGGTCAAGAAAAATCTCTCCATCCCTGTCATCGGAAACGGAGACGTATTTAAACCGGAGCTGGCCCTCCAGATGAGAGAAGAAACCGAATGCGATGGGGTGATGGTCGGCCGGGGCGCCATGGGTAACCCGTGGATATTCAGGCAGATTCTGAATCTTGAGAAAGGCCTTGAGGCGCGTCCGCCCGATTTGTCCGAAAGAAAAGCGGTCATTCTGGAACATTTCGCGCTCCTGTCCCGGGTGATCGGTGAAAACAGGGCCTCCAAAATGATGCGGGGGTTGCTCCTGGGATATACTAAGGGTTTACCTCACAGCAGCCGCTTTCGTGGCTCCTTTACACGAATTCATGCTTTCAATACAATGATCAGCGCATTGGATAATTATTTCGGGACTCTTTCAAGGGATCGAGGGCTGCGAGTAGATTCAGAAAGAGAAAGGCCGGGGATCGGAGAGCCATGAAGGTAATATTAGCAAAGGCAGCAGGATTCTGTATGGGCGTCCGCCGCGCCATGGAGATAGTGATGGCGGAAACCAACAAAAAAGAGGGTCCTCTCTTTACCTTCGGTCCGCTGATTCACAACCAGCAGGTCCTTGATCTCCTTGAGACGAAGGGGGTGAAGGCCACAGATGACCTCAATGGACTGAAGACAGGACGGATTGTGATAAGGGCCCACGGTATTCCTCCAGAGCAACACCTGGCGCTCGAAAAGACAGGCCTCAGGGTTATCGATGCCACATGCCCAAAAGTGACCCGGGTACAGGCAATTATCCGACATCATACGAATAAAGGCCGCTCAGCAATAATTGTAGGCGACCGAGATCACGCCGAGGTTATCGGCCTGATGGGTTACAGCAAAACTCCGGCCCACGTTATTCAGGGGGAGAATGACGTTGCCGGTCTGCCCCATTTGGATAGCCCCTTTGTCGTTGCACAGACAACGCAGAATGAAAAAAACTTCAGCAATGTGGTAAGGGCATTGAAACAACGATTCCCGGATCTCCTGGTTTTTGAAACCATCTGCGATGCAACACAGGAAAGGCAACAAGAGGTCAGAACCTTTAAGGACCAGGTGGATGCTGTTGTTGTGGTAGGAGGATATCATAGCGGCAATACCCAGCGCCTCGCCCAGATATCCGAGGCGGAACATCTGCCCACTTTCCACGTGGAAACTGAAAAAGATCTGAACAGAAATAAACTCTCCGGAATGAAGGTTATCGGTCTCACAGCTGGGGCATCTACTCCGCACTGGATGATAAAGAACGTACTGAAAGAGATAGAAGGGATCCATAACCGCAGGGAAATTTTTCTCATCCTTTGGGCGAAACAGGCCTTCAGATTCTTAGTGTTGAGCAATCTATTCGTGGCATTAGGAGCTTTTTCTTTCGCTTACGCTGCATCAATGTTGGCAGGAAGGGAGCCGAATCTCACCTTTCCTTTCCTTACATTCCTCTACCTCTATGCCATGCATGTCTTCAATCACTTCTTGGACAAGGATGCCAGCGCCTACAATGATCCTGACAGGGCGACTTTCCTTCAAACACACAAGGGCCTGTTGAACACAACAGGCATTACGGCTATTATAATGGCCTTGGCGCTTTCCTACATGATTGGAGTTGTCACCTTCATCGCCTTGACAGCCTTGAGCCTCTTGGGAATCATATACAGTATCCCCCTTGTTCCTGAACAATTTCGACACAAGTCCCGCTATGTCAAAATCAAGGATATTCCGGGGTCAAGGAGCCTGTCCGAGGCCCTTGCATGGGTAGCCGTTATCACTGTCCTGCCGATGCTCGAGACAGGAGGCGGAAAACTGTTGCCAGTAATCATAACCGGCTTAGTCGTATTTTCATGGAGCTATGCCAGGGCAATTTTCTTCAGTCTCTTCCAGGCACAGGGAGATCTGATGGTGGGAGCCGAAACGCTGCCGATTACATTAGGTGAAAGACGCACTTTCCTACTTCTGAAAATTGTCCTTCTTGCAAGCGCCTTTATCCTGGTTGTCAGCCCGATCCTCGGTATTGCAAACTGTTTCTGCTATTTAATGCTTGTCCCGCTTTTTACGCTGTCGCTTTCTCTTGTGGCCTATGAAAAGCAGTGGCTCTATCCCGGAATTGCCCTCGAAGCCTTAGTCGAAAGCAACTTCCTCCTCACCGGGCTCCTGGCCTTGATCTGGCAGACCTTTTTATGGCAGCCGTAAGCGTCATAATACCAGCATTTAACAGGGCTCTGAAGGTGTCGAGGGCGATCTCGTCAGTCCTCTACCAGACCTTTACTGATTATGAAATTATAGTGGTAGACGACGGGTCAACAGACGGGACCAGAGATGCCATGCGTCAGTTCGGGGATAAGATCAGCTTTATGGCGCATCCATCCAATCTCGGCGTCTCCGCGGCAAGGAACACCGGCATCAGAGGATCAGACGCTCCCCTTGTCGCATTCCTCGATTCCGATGATTACTGGCTGTCTGAAAAATTAGAGGTGCAAATCCCATTTTTTAAAAGCCATCCCGAAGCAATGATCAGCCAGACCGAGGAGATCTGGATTAGGAACGGACGCTATGCCAACCCAAAAACAAGGCACCTTAAACCTTCTGGAGACGTTTTTGAACCTTCTTTGAAACTATGCCTTATCAGTCCGTCAGCAGTGATGCTGAGACGATCACTCTTAGAAGAGGTGGGGCTCTTCGATGAGGATCTGCCGGCCTGTGAAGACTACGACCTATGGCTCAGGATTGCCTGCCGCTATCCCGTTCATCTGATCCATGAGAAACTGGTCGTGAAAGAGGGCGGCCACCCCGACCAGTTATCCTCCCGGTACAAGGGGATGGATCGGTTCAGGATAAGGGCTCGTGTCAAGCTCATAGAGGGTGGTATACTTAACGACAAACAGCTAATGGCAGCCATTGCAGAGCTCTCTTTGAAATGCCGGATCTACGGTACAGGTTGCATAAAGCGGGGGAAGAGGGATGAGGGAGATTTCTATCTGCAGCTTCCAGAAAGGCTTCATGAGGAGTATGGAGTAAGAAGTTAGGGAGTAGGCAGGGGTTTGAAGTCGAAATGGAGAGATGGTTGATGGATTTTGCACGCTGCTTCTTTAGAATGCCGCTGAAAGGAAGAAATATGAGATATGGGACATTTCAAGGTAAATGAAAAGGATGTTTTTTTTATCCTGAAAGAGCAGTTAAATTATGGCAGCCTGTGCGAACTTGATCGGTATCGGGAGCTTGACGGGGAGACCCTCGACATGCTTGTGACCGA
>DAOVUP010000297.1 GCA_030632525.1 Desulfobacteraceae bacterium
CGGATAGCCATCCCCATAGTCAGGTGACAGGGAAGGGATGAAGCATTTTCAGATAGGATAACATCAATCTTGTTTTGCATCACCCATGTGAACATTTTTATAGCAAATCCGTCCGAGACTCGATGCAAATGTTCTAATAATTCTGATGGTTCGTCAGGAGGGAAGAAGAATGACCTGTTTTGTTCCCATTCGCATTCCGGTGAGAAAAAAGACAATCCGGGAAGCAAGGTTTCTTTATCCTTGCCAATAATGGATTTCTTGAATCTACCCGACAGAATATAGATATCATGCCCCATCTCTTTCAGTATTCTGATCCACTTTTCTGTTTCGAGAGCAGCGCCGTCCACATCTCCGATTCGTCCGATGATAATCCCTATTTTCATAAGCCTCTCCTTTTACAATGTTGAATATTCACCAAAAGATAAGGTCTCTAAAAAATGGCTAATATTTCAATAAAAGTCAAGAAGAATTCCAGTACCAAACCTTGACTATTTCTTCCTGATCTGTGAACTTGGAGTAAAGATCCGGGCCAGAGTGCCGTGTCCTGAAAGTTCTTTCTGCAAAATTGGCAGTTTAAGTTGTCTGTGTAATAATAATCCCGTTTACAGCGGGATCAAGGAGTGACGAGTGACAAAGGAAAACAAAGAATTTGACCTCGAGGATCGTCTCAATTTTGTGGAAAGTGTGAAAACCGCGAAGCAAAATAAAAGTAAAAAGTCGTAATTCAGGACTCGGTGGTGACCTCGATTGTTGAAGAAAGGTGTTAGGCTGCAGTTAATCCATATTGTCGACATCCTATTACAGTCTGCTTGCGGGATGTTCGATTACGATTATGATTAAGAGTGTGGGAATAATCTAAGAAGGCATTTAACCGTACCTCGCTGTTACTCAATGCCTTTTCGGTATTCTTAGTTTTAGCTTGGTTTCTTCTAACTCCAAAACCCGTTTTTCGAGTTCTTTATAGGTCGGTTTTTCAGACATGGCTATTACCTGCGATTATTGATTTCTCTAAAGTTACGATTACGTGCATTAAGTCAGCGTAGCACACCAGCAAAATCTGTGCAAGGCTACCAGCACAATTGTTGAAAATGGGGAAACCTAACCCATTGGCGAATTTTACCCGACGTTAGCCCCAAAAAACAACCTTTTTGAGAGCGAAATTACCATAGAAGGGAAGCTAAATCCAATCCGCATCTCGAAAGCGAGTGCGCTTGTGAGCTGCGAACAGGTTAGAGAAATTAAAGACCTTGGTGTAAAGATCCGAACAGGTAAGTTGACGCCTGAGACAGCCCGTCCATCTATCTTCATGTGCTTGGATCTTGTACTTCCCCATCCGTTGCCTTTCTTTCGTTACTATTCAGAGGCCAAATGTTCCTGGACGATTTCAGACACATCCATCACTTTGATCTTATCGTCCACCTGCTCTCCTTTAATTGCGTCTCCCAACATTTTCGCACAACTGGGGCAGGCAACAGCCAAGACTTCAGCACCGGTATTGAGTGCCTCTCTTATGCGCACCCTGCCGGGACTATCCTCTCCCGGTCCTATGATATCAGTGAAAAAGTTTCCGCCCCCGCCTCCGCAGCAAAAGGCATTGACATTGTTCCGGCGTATCTCCACCAGTTCAAGACCCGGGATACTCTTCAGTATCTCGCGCGGGGGGGAATAGATCAAATTATGTCTGCCGAGATAGCAGGGATCATGGTAGGTTACCCTGGCATTGTACTGGGAAAGAGCAATTTGCTTGTCTTTGATAAGCCCGGCCAGTATTTCAGTATAATGAAAGACCTGGAATTTTCCTCCCAGTTTGGGGTATTCTTTTTTGAACACATTAAGTGCGTGGGGGTCTAACGTGATGATCTTTTTTATGCCCTTCATCTTGAATTTCAGTATGTTTTCTTCAGCCAGGCGCGTATAAAGCCCCGTCTCTCCGAGGATCTTGACCTCGTTTCCGTCACAGGTTTCCTCGTTTCCCAGTATCCCCATTGACACGCCGGCATCGCGCAGCAAACTTCCCACGGAACGGGCCATTTTTTCCCCTACCTCATCATAGGAACCCACGCAACCCACATAGAAGAGGTATTCCTGGTCGGAAAACTCCGGCAGTCCTGTGCCCTCTGCCCATTTACCCCTTTCATCCTGTGGACGCTTGTAGGGGTTGCCATTGACATTGATGGCCTTAAAATAATCTCTGACAGCCGGGGGGATCCTGCCTTCGTTTACAAGTTCCGCCTTTGTCTCCTCAAAGATATCCAGAAGGAAGTCCTTGAATCTCGGATAGACACACTGTTCCTTGCAGTTACCACATGCCGCACATGAATAAAGTATTTCGGCAAAATGCTCGCTTGTTTGTATTTCATTACTGAGCCAGGCCCTTATAAGCCACATCCTCCCGCCCGGTGCATAACTTTCCCAACCCAATGCCTTGTAAGAAGGGCAATTAAAGTCAACATAGTCCCCAGGGAACTTACAGTAACCGCACCGAAAACAACGATGGACGATGTCTGCATGTTCTATTGTACG
>DAOVUP010000011.1 GCA_030632525.1 Desulfobacteraceae bacterium
CCTTTTTTGCTCACACCGGGATTGAGCACGGACTTTCAATAAAACTAACAAAAAATATCCCGGTTGCAGCCGGTCTCGGCGGTGGCAGCAGCGATGCAGCCTGCGTGCTCAAGGCCTTAAACCAAATATGGTCATGTCCGATTTCGGCAAGAGAGTTAGCCGAATTAGCTCTTGCCCTCGGAGCAGATGTCCCGTTCTTTCTGACCGGGAAACCATGCATAGTTAGGGGGATTGGTGAAATCTTAGACCCGATTGAAAAATGGCCAAAATTATGGTATATTATCGTAACACCGCCAATCAAGGTTTCCACCGCCTGGGTATATGGCAACCTCAATTGGTCTCCATTAGAGAGCACAGGGGAATTAGAGTTGACAAAAGATGAATATCAGTTTATAATTGCCAATTTAAAGAAAAAAGCCCTTGTGATTGGTCGCATTCTGGAAAATGATTTAGAGAGAGTGACCGCTTCCCATTTCCCTGCCATAGAGGATATAAAAAGGGCTTTAATGGACTCAGGGGCTAATGGGGTATTGATGTCAGGAAGCGGGCCGAGTGTGTTCGGGATTTTTGAATCAAAAAATCAAGCCCGCCAGGCAAAAACAGATTTGATCTCCCTTGATATTGGAGATATTTTTTTGGCAGAGGGCCTTACCTGATTCCCGATTTGACTCTGACATATGACCTCTGTACTGGGGTGTCGTCAAGTGGTAAGACACGGGCTTTTGGAGCCCGCATTCGGAGGTTCGAATCCTCCCACCCCAGCCAAAGGGTAAGTGCCTAAAGTGAGCTAAAGTGCCTAAAGTTGATGTTTGTTTTTTATTCGATGTTGGACGTTCATCTTTTTCTACCACTAGTTTTCCAGGGATTGTATTTTTAGAGGATTAAGTTTGGATCAGGAGATAAAACTTTTCGGTGGCAACTCAAATCCTGCCTTGACCCTTGAGGTATGTGAATACCTTGGAATAAAACCGGGTAAGATCCTGGCTGAAACCTTTAGCGACGGAGAGATCCAGGTAGAAATTGGGGAAAACATAAGGGGGCGGGACGTATTTATAGTTCAATCCACCTCCACCCCTGTCAATGACAACCTTATACAGCTCTTGATCATAATGGATGCCATGAGAAGGGCCTCCGCCGAACGAATCACCGCAGTGATCCCCTATTACGGTTATAGCCGGCAGGACCGAAAGGTGAAACCGAGGGTCCCGATCAGCGCCAAACTTGTTGCCGATCTGATCACGGTGGCAGGCGCAAACAGGGTCGTGTCAATGGATCTGCATGCGGGACAGATCCAGGGCTACTTTAACATCCCTGTTGACAATATTTTTGCCGCCCCGATCTTGCTCAAATATATACAAGACAACCTTCAAGATGGTCTGGTTATCGTTTCGCCGGATGCCGGCGGGGTGGAAAGGGCCCGCGCTTTTGCCAAGCGTCTTGACGCATCTTTGGCCATCATAGATAAAAGACGCGAAGCCCCCAATATCGCTGAGGCAATGAACATCATCGGCGAAGTAAAGGGCAAGACCGCTATCATCTTAGATGATATGGTTGACACCGCAGGGACATTGACCCAGGCCGCGGTTGCACTCAAAGAAAGAGGCGCAAATAAAGTCCATGCCTGCTGCACCCATGCAATCCTGTCAGGGCCAGCCATTGAAAGAATCGATGCATCACCCATTGATAACTTAGTCATAACCAATACCATCCCCTTAAATGACAAGACCAGGGGGTGCCGCAAGATCGTTGTTCTGTCAATAGCAGAACTTTTAGGGGAAACCATCAAGAGAAGTCACAGCTCTCATTCCGTGAGCACTTTATTTGTGTAGACCTTGAAAACGACTGGAGGAATCAGTCATTTTTCATTTGTGAAAAATTTTATTAACACCGGAGGGACCAAATGCGTCAATTACCACTCGCTGCCCATATTAGAGAAACTACAGGAAAGGGTGCAGCCAGAAAATTAAGAAAAAACGATCAGTTGCCAGCCATTTTTTATGGTCCTGGAACTGAGTCGATTATGTTGACCGTAGATTACCCTGAACTTACGCGTATTACAAAACAGGGCAAAGGCGAAAACATCATTCTCGATCTTCAAATCAAATCGGACCACGGGGAAGAAACCAGGAAGGCAATACTTAAAGATCTCATGGTCGATCCTGTTAACGGCGCCTATCTTCATGCCGACTTCTATGAAATCTCCATGGACAAGGAAATTACAGTAGACATCCCCGTCACCCTTCTTAATACCCCGGTAGGTGCAACAGAGGAGGGTGGTTTTCTGCAGCACATCAGAAGAGATATTACCGTCTCCTGTCTCCCTGATAGTTTGATAGACTCCTTAGATATCGATGTGTCTGAAATGCACATAGGAGACACGGTACATATTCGAGATATCGATTTTCCAGAAGGGATCACCTGTTTAGAGGAAGGCCATCTAACAGTTGTCGTCGTTTCCGCACCTGGCGGAGGAATGGAAGAAGAGGAAGAAGAGCTTGAAGAAGGAATCGAGGAAGAAACGGCAGACTCGGAAGAGGAAACTGCCGAAGAATCAAAGGAAGAAAAGAAAGGGGGTGAACAGTAACACAAAGATTTGCGCTTGATTGTGGGACTCGGGAATCCCGGACCGGGATATGAAAATGCAAGACATAACATAGGTTTTAAGGTTGTCGACCTGTGGTGCAAGGATCTGGGGCTGGTTCTGAAAAAACGCCTGTTCCGATCAAAAAGCATCCGGGCGGAATTCCGGGGAAACAATATCATGCTTCTTTGCCCCCTGACCTTTATGAATCTCAGCGGTGAAGCAGTCAGGGCCTGTACCGACTATTATGCCCTGGAGACCGGCACAATTTTGGTCATCCATGACGATCTGGACCTCCCTTTGGGAAGAATCAAAGTCGTCAAGGATGGTGGGGCCGGAGGGCATAAAGGTGTGTCATCCATAATCCACCACCTGGAAAGCACTCAATTTTCCAGGGTCAAAATAGGCATCGGACGTCCGTCCTACGGAGAAACCGTAGAAGATTATGTCCTATCTCCCTTTTATGCCGATGAAAAGAGGCTTGCACAAAAAGCCATCCAGATGGCTGTTAACGCATGTGAACTATTTGTCTTAGAAGGGGTCGAATCGGCAATGAATCAAATCAATTGCCAGAATTTAGTAAATAAGGAGGAAAAAAACTGATGCAGGGATTAACCGTTTATGCTCCCTTCTTAGGGATCCTAAGTCTTATCATCGCTTTTCTGATATATAATTATGTCAAGAAACAACCGAATGGCACTCCTCTGATGCAGGAACTTGAGGATGCGATTCATAAAGGCGCTATGGCCTTTTTGAAGAGAGAGTATTCTGTTCTCATTATCTTTATTGCCATTGTGTTTGTCCTTTTGGGTTGGGGAATTGCGTGGAAAACCGCTATTGCCTTTGTGACAGGTGCACTTTTATCCATGGTCGCCGGGTTTTCAGGCATGACAGCAGCCACCCGGGGTAACTCCAGGACCGCAGAGGCTGCCAATAAATCCGGGCAGGCAAAGGCCCTCAACGTCTCTTACTTTTCCGGTTCTGTCATGGGTCTCGCTGTTGCGGGCCTTGGACTCATCGGATTAGGGTTCTGGTTCTGGGTCTATGGGGGAAACCCTGACACAGCCCAGTATATCAACGGCTTTGCCATGGGCGCCAGTTCCATCGCCCTGTTTGCCCGTGTCGGCGGCGGTATCTTTACCAAGGCCGCGGACGTAGGGGCTGACCTGGTGGGTAAAGTGGAAGCAGGCATTCCAGAAGACGACCCGCGCAACCCGGGCGTTATTGCCGACAATGTGGGTGATAATGTGGGTGATATTGCCGGGATGGGCGCTGACATTTTTGAGTCGTTTGTCGGTTCCGTGATTGCCACCATAGCCATTGCAGCGACACTGACCATCAATACACCAGAAACCCTTGCGGCGTTCGTCAAAGAATTCCCTGTTCTGGAAGGCCTATCCGTGACGGCCATTAAACTGAAATATATGGCCATGCCTATTTTAGTAATCATGGTGGGATTACTCAGCTCCTTTGTGGGTGTCTTTTCCATCAAGATCTTCCAGAAAGGGAGTCCCGCGGGAGCCCTGAGATACACAACCTTTGTGGCTGCGATCATTTTTGTGGGTCTTACCGTACTTATCACCAAGACTCTCGGTATGCCTATGGGCGCCTTCTGGGCAGTATTTTCCGGCCTGCTTTGCGGTATTGCCATCGGTCTCCTTGCCGAATATTACACATCCGGTCCTCCGGTCAAACGTATTGCCGAACAGACCAAAACCGGTGCGGCTACCGTTATCATTGCAGGCCTGGCCGTCGGTATGCAGTCCACCTGGCTTCCGATTCTCGGTATTTGCGTGGCCACCTTTGTCGGATATACGACCGCAGGGATTTACGGCATAGGCCTTTCCGCCGTTGGCATGTTAGCAACGGTAGGCGCAACCATGACCGTGGATGCCTATGGCCCCATCGCTGATAATGCGGGCGGTATCTCTGAGATGGCGGGTCTTGGCTCTGAGACCAGGAAAATCACCGACAGCCTCGACGCCCTTGGCAACACGACCGCTGCCATCGGAAAAGGGTTTGCCATCGGTTCCGCAGCCCTTACCGCCTTGGCCCTTTTTGTGGCCTATACACAGGCAGCCAATCTCGGGCAAGTCCTGATCGACAACCCGATGGTGGTTATCGGGATGTTTATCGGCGGCATGGTCCCAATGACATGCGCGGCCCTTACCATGACCTCGGTCGGTAAGGCGGCCTTCGCCATCGTGGAAGAGATCCGCCGCCAGTTCAGGGAAATCCCCGGGCTGTTAGAAGGAAAAGAGGGCGTCAAGCCCGATTCCACGACCTGCGTCGCGATTGCGACGAACTCCGCCCTGAAAGAGATGGTCGCTCCCGCCCTCGTGGCTGTGCTGACCCCTGTTGCCGTCGGCTTCCTCTTAGGCAAAGAGACCTTAGGCGGTATGCTTTTGGGCTCCGTGATTATGGGCGCGTTCTTGGCCCTGTTCATGGCCAATGGCGGCGGTGCCTGGGACAACGCTAAAAAGTGGATCGAAGAGGGCAACTTAGGTGGAAAAGGTTCTGATAACCACAAGGCCGCCGTGGTCGGCGATACGGTTGGTGATCCGTTTAAAGACACCTCCGGTCCTGCCATGAACATTTTGATCAAGCTGATGGCCGTGGTTTCTCTGGTCATTGCACCGATCTTGCCGGCAGTCGGTTTATTTTTAAGATAGGGCTTTGATATAAAAGAAAATCGGTACGGTCAAAATGCTCATGGCTGAAAGCTCATAGGATGAGACCTTTGAGCTACAGGCCATGAGCCTTGACTATGGAGGTATATATGTTTCAGGTAGGTCATTTAGCCGTTTATCCCGCGCATGGCGTCGGCATAATCGAAAAGATAGAAAGCCAGGAAATCTCTGGCTGCACGCAGGATTTTTATGTTATGCGCATTCTCGATAATGATATGATTATCATGATCCCTACTAATAATGTGGACAACGTAGGTCTGAGGGAGATCATCGCCAAAACAGAACTCCCAAAGCTCTTCACGATCCTGAAAAAGAGAGATGTCATCCTTGATAATCAGACCTGGAATCGGCGTTATAGAGATTATATGGACAAGATTAAGACCGGGTCCGTCTTTGAAGTAGCCGAAGTGTACCGAGATCTATTGATTCTAAGACTGGAAAAAGAGCTTTCTTTTGGTGAAAGAAAGATGCTGGATACCGCAAGGACTCTTTTAGTAAAAGAGATATCTCTTGCCAAAGGTATTAAAGAATCACAGGTAGAAAAGGAGTTAGATAAGATATTTTCCTGATTTGTTATACTAATCGGCATCCTTCATTTACAAATTTACACTTTTTCCAAATCGGGGGGTATTATCGAATTGAAAACCGAATGCCGAAACTGGAAATTTGAAATTAGAGAAGAAATTTACATCTTTCTGTTTTCCCAATTTCAAGTTTCAAATTTCCAATTTCACTGTCAAGATACAAGATCAGCAAGTCTAAACTACTTTTGATTTGTCATGAAAGACACCGATCCCTGCAATAGTCGACATCTTGTCAGTAACCCAGAACACAGCTAACACTTTTTTCTATGACATTCCTGAGACCGCTCAAGGTACTCGGTTTGATGTTTTTCTTTGTAACAGCCGCGTCGATCTGTCTCGAGCAAGGATACAGACATTAATAAGGGATGGGCACGCTCAGGTAAACGATCGCCCTTCAAAACCAAGTCATAAATTGAAGGCAGGAGATAGGGTTTCTCTCACAATCCCGCCCCCAACCCTTCCGGATCTTACACCCCATGAGGTAGAGTTTCAAATTATCCATGAAGATTCTTCCTTAATTGTTTTATCGAAACCTGCAGGGGTCGTTGTTCACCCGGCCCCTGGGCATTCAACCGGGACCCTTGTCCACGGTCTTCTTAAACATTGCAAAGACCTCTCCGGAATCGGGGGAACCCTGAGGCCAGGCATTGTACATCGGCTCGATAAAGATACCTCCGGGCTCATGGTTGCGGCAAAAAATGACCTGACCCACGCATCTCTCGCTCAACAATTCAAATCCGGCGCGGTTAAAAAGAAATACTTGGCTCTCGTGCATGGACAAATCAAAGGTGAGGAGGGGAAGATTGATCTCCCTATCGCTCGACATCCTTCCAAGCGAAAAGAGATGGCTGTCGTACTCTCCGGTGGACGGGAGGCCTTAACCCTGTGGCAAAAATTGACAGAATTTCAAACGGGCTTTTCACTCCTCTCTGTTTCCATCAAAACAGGTCGGACCCACCAGATCCGCGTTCACCTATCACACGTGGGTCATCCTGTTGCAGGAGATCCTGTCTATGGATATGGGCCTAACTGGTGGAAAAAGCGCTTCCCCCAGAAAAACGGCCCACTGCTCAACCTGAAAAGGCAAATGCTTCACTCCAAACGTTTAGGGTTTGTCCATCCGGGGAACAAGAGCTATATGGAATTCGAAGCCCCACTTCCGGACGACATGAAACATGCATTGGAGGTCTTAGAACAGCTGGATCTGTAACTGTAATTTAGCATGCTTGTTCCAAAAAACCTTGACATACGAGGATATAGCAACTATAGTTATAGAATCTTAAATATTTTCCTTCCTTTCGGGGGATTCGGTATAGACCGGATATCTTTATAGACTTCATAACAACTCTGCTGAGTAACCTTCTCTAACGCACATAAAAGGGTTTATAAGGCTCGACGCTCTGGCCGCAACAAGATATTTTGATATCTTTGAGCGTATGTCGTTATAACCAACCTTTTTTAGTCTCTAGATTTTCTTCGATCGGGAATTGCCAAACCCCAGGCAGAGCAAATATGATGGTCTCGTAAAAACTCAAAAAGTTTAAGCCTTGTCCGGGCTAACTAAGAATAATTTACAATAGCCCCTAAGAAGAAATTCTTACGGGCGCATCAAAAATGTCTTAATGGAGAAAAAGTATGAATTTAGTTGAACTTAAAGAAATGAAGATCAGCGAATTGACGGAAATGGCGAAGGAGTTTAACATTGAGGGCGCATCCGGAATGCGAAAGCAGGATCTCACTTTCTCTTTGCTCCAGGCCCATTCCGCACGAAACGGTTTGATATATGGTGAGGGTGTCCTGGAAATCCTCCCGGATGGCTTCGGGTTCCTGAGGGCGCCTGATGCCAATTACCTCCCTGGCCCTGACGATATCTATATCTCTCCTTCCCAGATTCGTCGATTTAGCTTGAGAAAGGGCGACACAGTTTCAGGACAGATCCGGCCACCAAAGGAATCAGAGAGATATTTTGCCCTTTTAAAGGTGGAAAAAGTCAATCATCAGGACCCGGAGATATCAAGAGAAAAGATCCTGTTTGACAATCTCACTCCTCTCTACCCCGAAGAGAGGATCCCCTTAGAGGTCGCTGCCGACAATTATTCCACAAGGATTATGGACCTGATGACACCGATCGGAAAGGGCCAGAGGGGCCTGATTGTCGCTCCGCCAAGGACAGGAAAAACCATGCTCCTCCAGAATATCGCCAATAGCGTATCGGCTAATGAAAAAGATATTCACAAAATCGTGCTTCTAATAGATGAAAGACCGGAAGAAGTAACTGATATGGCCCGATCCGTTGACGCCGAAGTGATCAGCTCTACCTTTGATGAACCACCTCAACGACACGTGCAGGTGGCTGAAATGGTCATTGAAAAGGCCAAGAGACTGGTTGAGCATAAACTTGATGTCTTAATCCTGTTAGACAGCATTACTCGATTAGCAAGGGCATACAACTCCGTCGTTCCTCCCAGCGGAAAGATCCTCTCCGGTGGCCTGGATTCTAACGCACTCCACAAACCAAAACGCTTTTTTGGAGCAGCGAGAAACATTGAGGAAGGGGGGAGTCTCACAATAATTGCCACGGCCCTCGTTGACACCGGGAGCAGGATGGATGAGGTCATATTTGAGGAATTCAAAGGCACTGGGAATATGGAGATCCATTTAGATCGAAAACTGAGTGACAGGAGGGTCTATCCATCCATTGATATCAACCTCTCCGGGACCAGGAAGGAGGAGCTTCTGATAGATGAGGCTGATCTCCACCGTATCTGGATTTTGCGTAAACTCCTTGCACCATTGACCCCGGTGGACAGCATGGAATTCTTCCTTGAAAAAATCAAGGGAACAAGCGATAATAGAGATTTTCTTGCCTCAATGAGTAACTAAAAAAATCAGGAGAAACTAACAAAATGAAAACAGGGATCCATCCGGAATATTTCAAGACGATAGTGCGCTGTGCCTGTGGGCATGAATTTGAAACCGGTTCCACTGTCAAAGAGATTAATATCGAAATCTGCTCCCAATGCCATCCTTTTTTTACAGGCAAGCAAAAGCTGGTCGATTCAGCAGGGCGGGTTGAGCGATTTAAGAGAAAATATGCCAAATTCAACAAGGCATCCACCGATACCAAAACAGAAGATTAAGGGCCTCTGACCCGATGTCAGGACCTTTGCCACCCATCCATCGAACCTGCCAGCCCATCTCGCCTGTAGGCTCACGATGGCGGATGGATTATTGTCCGGCGGAAGAAGAAAAATCTTTCAAATTGAATATTGATAGAATAGCTTCGCTAAGGCTTTTTCGGTGAAAGGTTCACGGTGATGTTTGCCAAAGTCAAAGAGATAGAAGAGCGCTATAATGCATTGGAAGCTGATCTGAGTGACCCTGAGGTTGTCCGGAATCAAAAGGCCTACCAGACATATGCCAAAGAACACAGCATGCTTACCCCAATCATTACCGCTTTCCGAAAACATCAATCCCTTCAGGATGAAATTCTGGAAAACCAGTCGTTGCTCGATGATCCAGATTCTGAAATCAGACAGTTGGCCAGAGAAGAACTCGATAACCTAAGTTCAAGCCTGTCTGAAATTGAACAAAATCTCAAAATTCTCCTTATCCCCAAAGACCCGAACGACGATAAAAATATCCTCTTAGAAATAAGGGCAGGCACAGGCGGGGACGAAGCAGCGCTTTTTGCCGCCGATCTATTCAGGATGTATAGCCGATACACTGAATCAAGGGGATGGAAAACAGAAATCCTCAGTCAACACATGACCGATATCGGGGGGTTAAAAGAAATCATAATCCTTGTGGAAGGAAATCTGGTATTCAGCAGGCTCAAATATGAAAGTGGGGTGCACCGTGTCCAACGAGTCCCCGAGACAGAGACCCAGGGACGAATACATACATCTGCCGTAACCGTAGCGGTGCTTCCCGAGGCCGAAGAGATAGATGTAGAGATCAATCAGGACGATCTGCGAATAGATGTTTACCGATCCTCGGGATGCGGGGGGCAGCATGTCAATACCACTGATTCGGCCGTGCGAATCACCCATCTTCCTACGGGACTTGTCGTAACCTGCCAGGATGAAAAATCCCAGCACAAGAATAAAGCAAAGGCTATGAAGGTACTCAGATCCCGCCTGTTAGATCTTGAAATGGCCCAACAGCAATCTAAGATTTCTGAGGAACGAAAAACCATGGTAGGCTCGGGTGACAGGAGTGAAAGAATCAGGACCTACAACTTTCCCCAGGGGAGGGTCTCTGACCACAGAATCGGGCTCACCCTGTACAAATTGGAGGGCCTTCTCCAGGGAGATCTGGACCTGGTTATCGAACCCTTAATCACCCACTTCCAGACCGAAGCTCTAAAAAAGGCCGACGGGAATTGAACCCGATCCCCAGAGATCAGTGATCAAAGGTCGGAAGTCAGAAAAAATGAGCAGCCCGCAACCCGCAACAAGTACCCAATACCCAGTACCTAATACCCAAGCACCCAATGCCTCCAAAAACATGGCAAATAAAAGACCTGCTCAAGGTCTCGGCCGACTATTTAAAAAGCAAGGGAATTGAAAACCCAAGACTTAACGCTGAAGTGCTTTTGGCGCATCAACTCAACCTCGAACGTATACGCCTCTACCTGAATTTCAATCAGCCCCTGACTGTAAAGGAGGTCTCCGGCTATCGTTCTCTAATTAAGAGGCGTATCAGCCTTGAACCACTGCAGTATATAACCGGAACACAGGAGTTCTGGTCACTGGACTTCGTTGTGGACCGTCATGTCCTCATCCCCAGACCTGAAACTGAAATTGTAGTAGAACAAGCCATTATATCTGCAAAAACCATTGAGCAAGGTAAGGACCAATCACTCCAAATCCTTGACCTTGGGACAGGGTGCGGTGCCATCTCTATTGCTTTGGCTAAGGAGATACCCGAGGCACTCATATGGCCCACTGATATATCCGAAAAAGCGCTCTCTATAGCCCGCCATAATGCATTGAAACACGATGTCTCTGACAGACTAAGATTCCGACAGGGAGATCTTTGGGAGCCCTTTTTGAATGATGATTTCCTTTTTGATATCGTGGTATCAAATCCTCCTTATGTCACTTCCGGGGAATATAACAACCTTTCCCCCGATATTCGCGATAATGAACCACGATTAGCCCTGGACGGCGGGGAGGATGGGATGTACTATCTTAAGAAGATAATCAAAGGGGCGCACGATTTTATGAATCCTGGCGGCTGGATTATTCTTGAAATGGCGCCCGGCCAGACTCAAGAGGTCCTCACTATTATGGATAAGACCGGAGATTACGAAGAAATGGCACGCGTCAAAGACTACAGCCGCTCCTACAGGGTTGTGATAGCCCGCGCTCTTTAATCTTGGTCGAGTAACGAATTGAAGAATTGAGGAATTTGGGGATTGAGGAATTATAAACAACTCAACCACTTGACTATTGCCGTGTCCTGAAAGTTTTTCCTTCAAAATTGGCAATTTAAGTTGCCTGTGTAATAGTAATCGAGGTCACCACCGAGTCCCGAATTACGAATTCTTACGGCAAAATGAATGAGACGATCCTCATGGTTAATTCTTTGTTTTCCTTCGTCACTCGTCATTCCTTGATCGTGATTCGATTGTTGAAAAAAATGTTAGCAGGCTCCAGTTCGGTAAATTTGTTTTGCGAAAATGTTAATTCCTAAATTCCTAAGTCCCTCAATTCCCCAATTATAAGGTGTCCCCCCATGCCAATAACAGATCAGAAAGAATGGAAATCAAGGTTAGTTACTCCTGACAAGGTTCTCTCTAAGATCAAACCGGGAATGAGCATTTTTTTGGGAACAGGGGTTGCAGAGCCGCGCACGCTAATCAAGAGTCTGATGGCCTCTGATGCCGGTA
>DAOVUP010000017.1 GCA_030632525.1 Desulfobacteraceae bacterium
ATCAAGTGAGCCGTCGATCGCACGCCGTTTTATTAACACCGTTGCCAGTTCACGGGCCAGCAACAGACTGTCGGCCACCCGCTTGATCCGTGGTGTAACCGTCTGGCTGTTGAAAAACTCCTGGACTTCCTCGTATGACAACTTTGCGTGCGAGCGGATAACCGTATCCATGACCCGCCAGCCAAGCACTTTCCCTTTTCTATCAAAGTCTATAATCACCGAGTGCGCCAATCGTCTCCGGTTGGGACGAAGCGAACAGACGTCGTTCGACAATACTTCGGGAAGCATCGGTATAACCATACCGGGCAGATACACCGAATTGCCGCGCTCAAAAGCTTCAATGTCGAGCGCCGACCCCTCCGGAACATAGAACGAGACATCAGCAATGTGCACGCCCAGACGATACCCTCTCTGCGTTTTTGATATTGAAATGGCGTCGTCATGATCCCTGGCATCAAACGGGTCAATGGTGTAGATGCATTCACCGGTGAGGTCGAGGCGGTGCTGTTGCTCCCCGGTTGTATCGACACCGGCCGCTTTTTCGGCCTGGTTCATTGTTTCAGCCGAGAAACTCTCGGGAAGGTTATAGCTTTTGATGATAGTGAGCATATCGACCCCTGGCGCATTCGGATAACCGATCCGCTCGGTTACTTTGCCGCACGGGTTAGTATGCGGATCATCCCACGCGGTCAACTTCACCACCACTTTTTCGCCGTCCTTCGCCTTGAGAGAATCGGCAGGAGAAACATAGATATCGCGATGAATCCGCGGGTTGTCCGGACGGACAAGGATCAAGCCGTTCTGTTTGTGCAGTATGCCGACAATATTTCTGCCCGATCGCTCCAGCACCTTGATCACTACCCCAGTCTGACGACCAAACCGCTCTCCGACCAGGCGAACCATCACCCGGTCGCCATCCAGAGCCGTCAGCAATCCGGCATCGAGTATCATAATGTCTTCGGTGGCGCCTTCGATTTCAAGAAAGCCCCGTCCGGATCGATTGACGGAAATTGTCCCGACGGCAATATCCATCTGGTCGGCCTGTCCAATCCGTCCTCGCTTGAGTCGAACCAGACGGCCTTCATCGATGAGCTTTTTCACATGCTGCCGAAATGAGGGATACTCCCTTCGGCTGACTTTCATCGCCTGCGCCAGTTCCTGGATTCTCATCGGGTGGGCAGTCTCAGAGCGGATGAACTGTAATATTGTATCTAAAGTTAGAGCCATGATCCAATGATAACCCGGTCACCGCTCCTAGTCAAGCTTAGTCTGTCAAAATGGTAGTGAGATCTGAAGGCGACTGTGAACTGTGGCAAGTAAGATTTGTTTTTGAGGTTTTAAGGTTATGGAAGAAGTATGGGAAAGTTCCTCTTGTGTGTCGATATTGTACTTTACATCATGCAACCGACACTTTGGTTTCTGTCTGAAAAAGTAATCCTTTTGGTCTAGGAAGGTTTCTTGAAAATGTTCTTCTTTTGTCAAATGTGTAGAGGTGCCCCCCTTGTTAATTTCTACTTTCCTGGGCTGACCCCTTTCGTTTAGGTTCGGAAATATATCTGTCATCAGAAGCAGTTGGATACAAAGGAATATGACGCAGAAGAGAAAGAGAAGGACGGTGTCACAGGTAAGGATGATGGTAAGTTCTAAATTCTAGTGATTGGCCACCCTTGGGGTGGCTCACAACCGCCAAGCTCTCCGCTTTGCGGAGACGTAATGACTATTCTTCTTTTCATCTACTCTTCCTCACTCAGTACTTCTTGATTATTGGGGCAAATTAATTTTTCAGTCTATTTGGTTTCAGTATCCGGGTTATGTGGTTAAGTGTATTTTCCTAACCTCTATTTTTTTGGGGTCCGCATTCCCGATGCCCAGTTTCTCAGCCGACCAGATAATGCCGGCTTTTTCTTGTGTGATAGGAGCAATGTCCCGTTCCTTCCTCCTCGCATTTATGATTTCAAAACCGGTAAAATCTGTAGCCACTCTGTCCTGGCTGATGATAATCTTGTGGTCTAAGCCCTGCGGGTCTGCGTGGGCATCCCCCTCGTAAATGCCCATCAGGGCATCAACCACGACAAGTTTGGTCTTCTTCATGAGAGTCTCTCCGGCATTCACCTCAGCAATCTGAGGATTGGCATTGTGAGCGTGCATCTTTACCACAACTTCCCCCATATCGGGAGGGTAAATTCCAAGTACAGACTGTTCCGAGAGGCTTATTGTCCCGTACATATTCTTGAGGGCTATGGTTACTCCTGCAAAGTAGGAGGCTTTTAATGCCGGGACGTTTATCAGATAATCGATGTGCTGGCTTAAAATTCTACTGTACGACCTCACCAGATTTTCTGATTTAATGTGAACGGTAGCGTCAGGATCGAGCCACATGTTCAGGTCAGGATAAGGCCCATGACCCACGGACCTTGCAATGCTTTTAAATGGCAAACTCATATCATGGTAGGTTCCGTAGCACCTGTACCCCTTGTCACTTGTGTTAATCTTATAACCAGAAGCCGTGAGAAACCGCTCAAGATTGTCCCATATCAGGATGTTACTTTGTTTTATTCCGGCATCTACCATGCTGTCAACAATTGCGTATGCCACCTGAGGGTGGGCGGGAATTTTCGGGTTAACCGAATTAACTTTGAGTCCTATTACCTCCTTCGCCTTCAGGTTGGGGAATATTTCAAGCCACCCTTCCTTTGACGACTTTGCATTGGTTAAAGCCTTTATCCCCTCATCTATCATTTCCCGTACACGTCTGGAATCTATCTTGTAACTCTCGGTTATCGCCTTCTTGTTCTCAGAAATGACTACAATGGATTTCGGGTCTGTAGGTTTCTTCGCGTCAGCGAAAATAGCTGAGGGGTTAACCGTGAGTGCTGCAGTAGCTAGAGCAGAGTTCTTAAGAAATGACCTTCTTGAGAGGGAACAATTTGAGACAGTCTTTCTCTCTTTGTGTTTCATGTCGGGTCTCCTTAGTGCTTCACGTTTTTTATATCGTTGTACACTTTATGTATAACTTTTTTAAAATTCTGCTCATAAAACGGATTCTCCCCCTCGGGGAATTTGATCGACTCGGCTGCTTTTTCTGGTGGGATATTTGCATCAACGTACTTTTTCACCTGTTTCCTGAAGGAAATAAGCTTATCGATTGAAGTTTGGATATCCTTTTTCTCGGCTATATCCATATGACCAGATATGATTTTTTCAATGTCAAGGGCTTGCATCTTCCTGAGTGAACTGATTAGCTTATCAATGTTGCTGTCATCCCGGTAATCGGGTAGCCCTGAACCCTTGATGAAAAGGTCCCCGCTGAAGAGAACCTTTTCCTTGGGAAGGTACACAACGATATCGCCACCCGAGTGACCACCCCCGAAGAACTTAAGTTCAATAACGGTATTCCCCATATAAAGAGTCATACTCTCATCAAAGGTTATATCAGGGGGGGTAAATTTAAATTCACCTAATTGTTTAAGGCTTTCGTCAACTTTGCCCTCCTCTTGTTCTTTTCTCCTCTTAGCAATAATCTTTCTGGTAAATTCATGGGCGATAATTCTGGTTTGAGGAAGGAAGGCTTCGTTTCCTCCAACATGGTCAGTGTGCCAGTGAGTATTTATAGCATATTTTATTGGTTTGTTAGTGATTGCTTTAATCTCTTTTATCATCTCATTGGCAAAGAAAGGGATAAGCTGTGTGTCTACAACCACTACCCCTTCATCAGTCACAATGTAACCGCAGTTTGAGAAACTGAGATCGCCAATCATGTATACTCCAGGTGCTACTTCTTTACTGCGGCCTTCTCCTGCCGCCGGTGAGCACTGAATAGTGATAGAAAATAGTTCTATTAATAAAACTAGAAGGTTTTTATTATATTGACTCATAATATCTCCTTTCTTCAGAGGCTAAAATCAATTAAGCCTTAACGTACTTTCCCCACAAGCTTGATATAATTAAAAAGGGAAGGTAAAAACCTTCCCTTTTCTTTTAATCAAGGTTAAATTAAGTCCCTGAGCCACTGGCCAGACCTTTTAACATCTTTTTGGCCCAGTGATGATTGGGGTTCAGTTCCAGGGTCTTTTTGTAATTCTTCTTGGCATCATCCATTTTCTTGGCCTTCTCCCAGATATACCCGATTTCGTAGTAAGCATCAGCCATCTTGGGGTCTTTTTTGAGAAGCTTTTCAAATTCTGCGATGGGTTTTTCTGGAGGGGGTTGAGGCCACCCTCCCTCAGCAACTTCAAGGGCACTTAAGAACTGGACGGTGGGGTTATCTGGTGCTAACTCTATGGCCTTGTTATAGGCCGCCTTCCGGTCGCCCACATACATCATGAGTTTCGGGAAACCCACATGGAATATTTTCCGCCGAATCACCTGAAATTTAAGAATATTGGTATCCAGACTGTTCTCTTTAATACTCAAAGAGGTCTTGATCAGATCTAATGCTGCATCGATATGCTTTTCTCCTTCCCCAGTCTGGTCAAACTCCTTGTCGCTTTTGATGTCAAGACAATCAGCTATGGCGAAGTGGGCTCGTGCTGCATGATAAGGGGCCAGGGGGTCTTTGGGGTTCTTCTTTGCCATCTCTTCAAAAGTCTTTACCGTTTTTTCCAATAAGGGAATATCCAGAGTCTGCCAACCCTTCTCCAGATCAGCTGCTGCACCTTTTAATGCCTCCTGTGCCTGGATTACGCCATTCATCCCAAAAATCAGTAGAATAAGCAAGACGATACACAGTACAGTTTTCCTCATAGTTCCTCCTATTATTAATGGGTTTATAATATATCCTCCCTGTTTTATAAAAAACATCAACCCTTATAACAAAGTCCCTAATGCGTGTCAATACATTTTCTTTTTCAACCTATTATTAAACTTTCTTTTTTCTTCCAGCCGCTATAGAGATTTCAGGATGCCAATTAGTTCCGGCTCCAGTTCCTTTTTGAGCAAGGATAGCGTCGATCAGATAGGGTTTACCATCTTTGGTTGCTTGGATAGCCCGTTTCATAGCAGGTTTTATCTGGTCAGGGCTTGATACTACTTCTCCCTTAATACCGAAACCCTCTGCTACACCAACAAAACTCACATCGGGATCTCCCAGATAACAGGCTATATCTTTCCTTTTCTCTTGAGTATGTTGAGATAAATTGAACATTCTGTTCCGAGGACCATCATAGCTGCGGTTATTGAATACAACAATAATTACCGGGACATCGTATCGCGAGAAACTCCAGAGGGATTCCAGCTGGCCGAAGAGCATCGTTCCGTCACCTACCAGGCAGACGACCTGGTTGTCGGGCCGGGCAATTTTCACCCCCAGGGACGCACCCACACCCCAGCCAAGGGCAAACCCAGTTGTCTGTCCGATCAGGGTCTTTTTCCCCCTATCGAAATCCATCCAATAGTAGGGAATACGGGCATCCAGTTCGGAAACAATACAGGCATCGTCCTCCAGCACCTTATCCATCTCAACTGACAATCGTTCCCAGGAAAGGGGGCTACTGTTCCATCTTTCCTTGGCGTCTTCTTCGCGTTTCCTTTGAGGCTCCGCGAGCTGTTTTTTGACCTTCTCCAGACGGCCAGCTTTCAGGGAATCAATCCGTGTTTTGGTAAGCATCCCCTTGATAGAAGCAGTAAGCGCCTGGATTGTCTCCTTGATATCTGCTGCAATCGCTACATCAGTTGGATAGATGTTGGCAATGTCCTCATATTCAATACGGGCGTGGATGACTTTACAGGTGTCGGAAACAGGATTGGTTATAAAGCCCGGGTCTGGCATGAGAGCACCCAGATTTAAAAAGGTATCGATTCCCATTGAGTAAGCAAAAGGACCCATTCCGTAAAAGCCTGCAAAGAGAGGGTGCTTGAAGGGAAAATCCCCATAACAGCTCACCCCCTGAGAAACGGGTATGGAAAGAAGTTCAGCCAGTTCAATGAGTTCCTCATTTGCTTTCGCACGGGTTACCTCTGCCCCCACATGTATCAAGGGCTTCTTTGCTTCGACCAGCAACTTGGCCGTTTTCTCTATGAGTTGCTGGTTGGGTTCGATTTTCATAGGAACAGTAAACTTGCTCTGAGGGTAAATTGTGTCCCTTACATGGCTTTTTCCCAGAATATCGATGGGAAATCTGATGTAAACTGGTCCTCCCGGAGGAGTGGTAGCAACTTTGATTGCCCTTCTCACCATTTCACCGATCCTTTGAGGATATTTGACATGCCAGCTCCACTTTGAGAACTGCTCCAGGGGTTCCAACCAGTCATCCACCTGCTCAAACATGTCGCGTCCCAGAAACTCGCTGTGACCGCCGTCGGTTAAGACCACGATTGCTGAACGGTCCTTCCAGGCATTATAGAGATTGTTGGAAGCATGGGGAATGCCAACCCCTGGAATGAAAAGAGCAGCAGGTTTACCGCTTCCAAGTTCATAGCCCTGAGCCATGCTGGCCGCTTGCCCTTCCTGAAGCGCAAGAATAAGCTTCAACTCAGGCCGGTCTATTAGGGCATCGTACAGTGAGTACTGACCCGTGCTGTTAGAATTGAAGATGTACTCGACACCAGCCGCTTTCAAGGTTTCGAGCAAAACCTCTGCTCCTGTTCCTGTAAAGCTCCTGCCCCCTGATGGAGGTATTGTCTCAGCATAAGCAATCGAACTGAGTGCCGAATCTATTGCATTCGTACTAAACCCTAAGGCAAGCATTCCCTTCACAAAGCCCCTTCGAGAGATTTCTTTATCTAAAAACTTCTTTACTAAGATTTTCATAAACTCTCCTTTTCTGAGATTTATTTTTGCACTCTTTTAGGAATATAAAAAATCCGGCTTATGAATAATTTAGCATTTAGGAAATGGACTTAAATTATTAATTTATATGTTTGCCAATTATTTGGTTGCTTAACTCATCTAGCGTCCCACAGCCCCTTTGGCCAGCGATTTAAAGCGCACCAGATAGTAAGGAGGCGTGGACAGGTTCTTGCCCATGTTGAAGACCGGTGAAAGGTGCAATTGATTGGCAACTACGTAAATGTACCCATCGGGTCCAAAGCTCATGCCATCGGGCCAGACTAAAAGCTTTTCGTCTTTGAGGAGGACGCGGTAGTTTCCTGATGGTTCAACCACTCCAATGGCGTAGTTGGTGATATCAGTAATATAGACATTGCCGGACCCATCTATGGTAATGCCGTCACAAATAGGCCGATCCCCATAGCGTTCTATTCTGGATGTGAGTTCCGCATCACTCAGACTTGCGTTTACAAGATCAGCAGTTCGTATGCGCCACAGGCTGGTGCTCTGTGAGGCTCCATAGTATACCCACTCTGATTGTGTGTCGATGGTGATCCCATCAACTCCGATCATGGGCTTGCCTTTTCCCTCCTCGTCAATGGCCATAGACTTATCTCCAATCACAACCGGCAGGGGTTCGGGCACAACCGTTCTGTGGCCCTCGAGCACCCTTCGGGATTCGCCCGTTTTTATATCCACCACAACGATGGCCGAATTTTCCGGTGCTGCCACATCCGAGATATAGATTTTATTGTGGACGGGATCGAGGGCAATATCATTGAAAAAGGAATTGTACACTCTCCCTGGCTCTGAAACCTCGACAATCTTATGCAAGACGTTTCGCCTGCTATCCCATGCCACCAATCTGGAGAAGCCCCTGCCATTATCCAGCATCCAGATAATCCCCTGTTGATCAGATTGGATACCCAGTACTGAAGTGAGGCCAATACCATCTTTCCCCGGCTTGGTGGCCCACTTTTCATTGGGAAATGGTTTCGTGGTCCCATCAGGAAACACCTCAATCACACAGTAGTGGGGAGTGTAGAGTACGTGCTGGCTGACGATGAGACGCCTATCTGGCGTGACCGCAATATTACCCGGACCCCGAGAAAGCTAAGCAAATACCTCAAGTTTGAGAGTAGAACAACCGGTCACAGAGATTGCGACACTGATAATTATTAGGCAAACGAGATTCGTTCTTATCATTGTGTCCCCCTTTCGTGGTGACGTTTATAAGGAAATGTGTCTTAGAAAATTCCCTTGTGATGTGGGCGGTAAGGAAGTGGTTTCAGAACATCTGATGAGGATCAGTGTGCTGACAATGCGTTTCCCTCAAAACCTTTTCCCTTGCCTGCCTCATGGCTGGCCCAGGCCCCTGCTACTCGCCCGCTGAAGATGGAGGGTCCCAGCATCGTTCCTTCCAGAGAGGCTTTTCCCTGGATGTGACCTCCGGCCATGCCTGCCAGTTCACCCGCTGCGTAAAGTCCAGGGATTGGCATAAAGTGTTTGTTTAAAACCTGACATTTAAGATTCGTCTTCACTCCCCCCATAGTCTTCCTTACGGCAGGGAAAAACTTTATCGCATAGAAAGGGGGTTTTTCTATTTTCTTAAGACCCTTAACATTTCTCCCAAACTCAGTATCTATGCCCGCATCAACACTATTATTGTACCGCGTAACCGTCTCAATGAGCGTGTCCGGGTTGAGCCCCATCTTAGGTGCTAACTCTTGCAATGAATCTGCTTTCATAATAAAAGGGCTATTGTTAAGTAAGGTGAGTTTTTTCTCGTGCATTTTTGAAAAGTCTGCAGTGTAAGAGGGGTCCATAACGAGCATGCTCCCAATCACCGTGTCATCATTGAGGGACCAGGCAAAGGGTGGGTCCTGGGAAAGCACTGCCGGAGTTCCTGAGGCCCCGCCTGAGAGGTCCTCGTTGTGAAACCTCTTCCCCTGAGCGTTCAACCAGATGCCATTTCCTCTGGGAAAGAACCTCAGCACCAGTGCCCGCTCTTGAGCTGGGTCTTGATAGTCTGGCGTTGCATATATATAGATCCACAGGTTGTTCATGTGGGTGAGGTACCCGCCTGTCTGCGCGACCATCTCGTGTCCCGTTCCGGTACAGTTACGGTTGCCCGCGACATAGTAGGTGTACTTTTTCACCCATGGGGCATAGCGTGCGACCGCATCACGGCTCCCGGCAAACCCCCCCGTGGCCATTACAATGGCCTTTCCATAGATCTCAACCTTCTCGCCGGTCTTGCGATTGGTTCCCGCAACCCCAATGATGCGACCCTTTTTTTCAAGGATTTGTTCTATCTGTGTATCAAACAGCCACTTTTTCACACCTTTTGCTTGTGCCGCCTCGTAGAGTTTCTTGGCGAGCGTTCTCCCGAAGCCTTGAGGCCTGTGCCATCGCGGAACGCTATTGCCTTCGTTAAGGTTCACGTCTTCCCATACAACTCCCATTTCCTCCAGCCACTCATAGAGGTCATGAAGGCTGTGCTCGATATAGTAACGCGCCCATTGCTCGTCTGCCTCACCTTGCCCCCAACGAACCCAATCCTGAAAGGCAAGATCGGGGGAATCTTCATAACCTTCCTGCTTTTGGAGCGGAGTGCCCACGGCAAAACATCCTCCTCCCGATATGGCGGCTGTCCCACCATAGGTGGAATCCAGCTCAACTACAATAACTGAGGCTTTTTTGCTTGCTGCTTCATTGGCCGCAGCCAGACCTGCTCCACCAGCCCCCACGACGACCACATCGGCTCTATAGCTGCTGGCCAGAGCAGTTGACCCCATTGTACACAACAAAAAAATAAGGAAAATTAAGAAGCTCCTTAATCTTAAGCTAACCTTATTACCTTCAGTTCCCCTTGCCATATGCAACCAGTTAAAAAATTATGTTGAGCTACTTTCATTCTTCTCATAAGTTAAGGTCCAGAACCATTTGTAAGACCTTTTTGATAAGAAATCACTTTTTGAAGGAAAAAGTATAGAGGAAAGTCATTTGTGTGTCAAGATCAAAGCCATTATGAAACTATTCCATCTGCGCTACCGAATACTTCGGAGAAATCGAAAAACACATGTGAACATGATCTGACATCATATGCCCTTCTATTATCTTCCTACCTTTCTGCTGTACCAATTAATGAAATACAGACCGCAAATACTTTATCACTTGACCAAACAACTTCTTTTTGCAATACTTCGGGATGAAAACAACATGATATTTACAATCTCATCTAGAATGTG
>DAOVUP010000214.1 GCA_030632525.1 Desulfobacteraceae bacterium
ATGGCAACTTACCAAATTTTGGATTTCTTCTCTGAAACGAGTGAGATTACTATTGTAAAAAAGAATGAAGATGGAAAAATGGAGATTATTACTAAAAAAGGCAAAGAGATTAAGGTGGAAAGAGTAACCGACAGGAAAATCGGCGGAGAAGAAGGAACCAAACTGGGGATAGCTTATCAACTGAAGAATGGGAGGATGATTTATGTGCCGGAGGAATAAAATCAGAGGGCTGAAAACAGCCATTTTTTTCTTAATCGTTTTTGCCGTTGTGTCTGTTGCATCTGCCGGAGACAAGAAGGATATCACTCTCCTTATACTTTCTAACCATTCTCACAAGGCAGGCCAGGGTATTACCGAGGCGCTTAAAATTCCTGAGGTGACCCGTAACTTTAATATTCATTTATATACCAACATAGATCTGGAAGAAGAAATGATTGACAGGGATATTATTTCCCGTTCTGCGATTATAGTGGTTGATGACATGGCCAAAGAGCTTCGGGATTATATTCTAAAAAATGCGGATTTAAAAAAGTCAAAGGTATATGGTCTTTGCAGTACGCCTAAGGCACCAGATGATTTTATTTACGACCCCAAGGTCATCAGTTATTGCAGAAATGCCACGAGGAAAAACATCAAAAACCTCATCCCTTATCTTCTTAACAAGGATTTTAAAATTAATCTCGAATATGAAGAACCGTTAGCTGTACCCAAATTAGGTATCTTTCACCCTGAAAGCAGCAGGATATTTTCCAACTTTGAAGAATATTTCGCCTGGTATAAGAAAAAGGGACTTTACAGTGAGAAGGGTTGCTGGGTCGGCATAACCGATCATTCCTCTTACGTAGCTCCCGACGAAGTTGGGCGGATTGAGACTTTTCTGATCCGGAAACTGGAGGAAAACAGTATCAATGTCCTTCCTGTATATGCCTTTCCGGCGCCACGGTGTCTGGAGGAATTTCTTCTCGACGATAAGGGAAAATCAAGAGTCGATCTTATTGTTGCTTTCTCCTTCAAATTTGCTTCTGCGGATATGGAGAAGACAAAAAAGGCGCTGATAAAGCAGGGGGTTCCGCTTCTGAATGCCATCAGAATGTTTTTCACGACCATCCCTGAATGGAGGGAATCCCCGCAGGGACTCGGGCCCATGGCCATAAGCTGGCAGATATGCGTGCCTGAGTTCAATGGCGTAATCGAACCTTCCGTCCTCGGCGGCAGGGTTCCTCTGAAGGATGAGCGGACCGGAAAAGAGGTCTATGACAACGGTCCGATCACAGAGAATATTGAGTTTTTTATTAAACGGATAAAAGCCTGGAGGAATCTTCAGACAAAGGCAAACAAGAATAAAAAAGTCGCTGTTGTTTTTTGGAACCATCCTCCGGGTAAACATAAGGTAGGAGCGGCTTACCTTAATGTCTTTCGCAGCATAGAGAAGATATTGGCAAGGATGAGGACAGAAGGTTATACGATTAAAGGGAAACTGCCTTTGGAAGAAGAGATTAAAAATCTTATTCTAAAAAGCGGCCGCAATATTGGCTCCTGGTCGCCGGGTGAACTTGATGAGCTTATTAACAGCAGAGGGGTCATTCGGCTGCCTGTGGCAAAATATCTTGAATGGCTAAAGGAGATAGACGCGGACTACAGGGAGAAATTAGAAACCGAATGGGGCAAGGTAGAAGATTCAGAGATCATGATCAAAGATAAGGAAATTATTATTCCTTATGTGGATCTTGGCAACGTCATTCTTCTTCCTCAGCCCTCAAGAGGATGGGGAGAGGATCCGACGAAGCTTTACCATTCCACCACGCTCTGGCCGCATCATCAGTACACCGCCTTTTACCTCTGGCTAAAAAATGAATTTAAGGCCGATGCCATTGTTTCCCTGGGAACACACGGCACGCATGAGTGGCTTCCGGGCAAGCAGACTGGATTAAGCATGTCCTGTCCCCCGGATATCCTCATTCATGATATCCCCAATATCTATCCCTATATTATGGATGATATCGGTGAAGGAATACAGGCAAAACGCCGGGGACGTGGAGTTATAGTCGATTATCTCATCCCGTCTCTGAAGAAAGCCGGGGTTTACCATGAGTACCGTGAACTTTCCGTCCTGATAGATGAATACAATAACGCGCTTTCCCGCAGCGCTGAGCTGGCTAAAGAAAAGTTCAAGAGAATCAAAGCTCTGGTGAAAAAACTTGGGCTGGATAAAGACCTTCTTTTGGATGAAATAAACGAAGAGGCGGTAGAGGAGATTGAGCATTATCTCTTAGAACTTCAGGAGACCAACGTCCCCTACGGCGTACACACCTTCGGGATTTCTCCGGAAGGGGGGGAATTGAAAGAATTCAGCCAGTTAATTAAGGAAAGAAATGAGGATTTTGATGTGAATGAAATTAAGAAAAAATTAGGTATGTGTTATTTAGAGATAGACCGTCTTATTGCGGGCTTGCAAGGAAAATATGTGCCGGCAGGCGAAGGGAACGACCCCCTGAGAAATCCTGAGGCTATTCCCACGGGGAAAAACTTTTACGGGTTTGACCCGGCCAAGGTCCCTTCAAAGGACGCTTTTGCTTTGGGTAAGAAACAGGCTGAGGAGATGGTCCAAAAGTACCTGAAAGAAAAAGAAGAATACCCTGACAAAATCGGACTGGTATTCTTTAGTATAGAGTTACATCGTAATGAAGGAACACAGGTAGGGACAGCGCTTTATCTTATGGGGATGAAACCTGTCTGGGATAAAAACAACAAGGTAATTGGGGTAGAGCCTGTTCCCGGGAAGCTGCTTGGAAGGCCAAGAATAGATGTTCATATGCAGTCCTCTGGTCTTTTTCGTGATAGCTATCCTAATGTCATTCTTCTTTTAGATGAGGCAGTGCGTCAGGCAAGCCAGTTAAAGGATGTGGAAAACTTTATTGCCAAACATAGCCGGAAGATAAAAGATTATCTAATAAAAAAGGGATATGGCGAAGAAGAGGCAGAGAACTTAAGCAAGATAAGAGTTTTTTCCGCCAGGCCGGGCAGTTACGGCACACCGGTAGATGATCTCGTTTCAGCCAGCGGTCTATGGGAAAGCGATGAAGAAATCGCTGATGTGTTCATTAATTTTGTATCCTTTGGATACGGCAAAGGTGTTTGGGGGAAACCTCTCAAGTCCGTGTATAAAAAGAACCTGGAGGATATAAAAATAACCATGCACACTCAGTCCTCCAATGCTTTCGGCGTGATGGACAACGATGATTGGTTCGGTTACCTGGGCGGCCTTTCCCTGGCAGTAAAGAGAATAAGCGGCGAGTATCCGGATGTTTTGATCTCCGACCAGAGAGACCCCGATGCCGCTCATATAGAGGATATTGAACGAACAGTCGGAGAGGAACTGCGGGCGCGTTATCTTAATCCGAAGTGGATTGAGGGTATGAAGAAGGAGAACTATGAGGGCGCCAGGCAGATGAGTAGATTTGTAGAATTTATGTGGGGCTGGCAGGTAACCACGCCCTTTGCCGTTGATAAGACCAAGTGGGAACAGGTTTACGAAGTGTATGTTCAGGATAAATATGACCTTGATTTGAAGGAATTCTTCAATAAAAACAGTCCATGGGCAATGCAGTCAATCAGTGCCAGGATGCTTGAGGCTGTTCGTAAAAAATATTGGGACGCCCCTGAAGAGATAAGAAAAAACCTGGCTAAAGAATACGCCATCGCTGTTATTGAAAACGGAATTGCCTGTTGTGACCATATCTGCGACAACCCGGCCCTAAATCAGATGGTTGTAAACATTATTTCTGTTCCCGGAATGCTGTCCCCTGAGCTGGTTAATCAATTTCAGGCAGTTATCTCTAAAGCA
>DAOVUP010000095.1 GCA_030632525.1 Desulfobacteraceae bacterium
GCCATTGCCGCTAATCAAAATCCCGAAAAGATAAAACTCCTTTTTCTGGAGGGGTGTTATGCCCGGACAAAGGAGGCCCTGCGCTCCCTTTATCGAACCTACAACCTGGTTTTCGGCATTCTGTTCGGCCCTATGGTGGTCTTATGGATGGATATTTTTTACAGGTTCAGGATGGATAAGGTGAGTCCTGCGCTATTGGCCCGGCAGATTGACATCCCCGTGCTGATTATTCACGGGGACGAAGACGAGAATTTTCCACTTCACCATGCCTGGAGGCTAAGGGACGGCTTTCCTGCCGGCAGGGCGGAACTCTTTGTGGGCAAAGGCGCAGATCACAGCGACTGTAGTCACACTCCCGAATATCCCGCCGCCATTCAAGCCTTTGTGAATCGGCACCTGCAAAAGGGCTCCTGTTCAGACGTTGCTCAAGATCTCGCAGGATCTGTAAATGGTCCGAAAGACCTCTCTTCTAACAAAAAACATTTGCGTGGTTACGGGGAATGAAGCGGCGAGTTATTCTAGATCCACCATTCCTGACCGGCTAACCAGTCTTATCAGCGACGTGTTTCCTTAAAATGAGAAGAACATTTCTTAACTTCCCCGCTACAAACGGGATAAATAGGCACTTTACTTCTTGAACTCAGGTTTTCTCTTCTCAAGAAAGGCGGAAATCCCCTCCTTGGCCGCATCAGTGCAGGCGATCTCACCAAACCCCTTGTAGCCAAGCTCGATAGCATCGGCAAAGCTCTCCGCCGCGGCAGCCTCTTTGACTGTCTTGGCGGTTATGCTGACGGCTTCCCTGCTCAAAGGCCGCTTACCTGCCATTGGCTGATCAGGGAGTTTGATCTCGGGGATATGGATTTTCCCATCTGAAATTCTTGCGATCTTTCCCTGGAGATTATTGACCTCTTCTATGGCCGCGTTGATTAACTCTGACTGATTATCCACCACCTTTGCAACCATCCCCGCCTCTTTAGCCTCCATAGCCTTAATGGGCCTGGCAAAACATATCATGTCATGAAAGAGTTGGGCACCCTGGGGCCATCTCCTGTAGGGAACAACACAACCGCCGATTCCAGGCAGGATCCCCAAGGTGATTTCAGGAAATTGAAAAAAGGCCTTCTTAACGGCAACCATTGAGTGACATCGCAGCGCCACTTCAAAGCCACCACCCAGGGCCATGCCGTTTATGGCCGCAACAACCGGCTTTTCCATCTGGTCCATGAACAACTGGACCTTGGCACACTCCCTGGAGTACTGAATACTCGCCTCGCTGTCGCCTAACATCTCGGGGAATTTTCCTATGTCCGCGCCCGCTGAAAATGCGTTGTTTCCGTATCCGGTGATAACAAACCCTTTTACAGAAGGATCATCAATATACTCCTTCAACACAGAAAGGATCTCATCTGTTATCTCATCGGTGAGGGCATTCATGGCCTGGGGTCTCCGGATGGTAATGATCTTCACCCTATCAATCTCGTCCACCAATACAAAACGTTTGAAGTCCTGATACCCGGCAAAGGGCCCCTTTGCTTGCGGAAAACCCGGACGATCCGCCTCGAATTTATCCATAATCCTCTTGACTTCGGCCTCACCCAGATCCCTCATCACATCAAAGGGACCTTTTCTGAAACCGAGGGCGATCTGGCAACCGAAGTTGAGGTCTTCCTTTGTGCCTATCCCCCTGTCAATGACATCAAAGGACTGGGAGAAAAAGATGCCCAACATCCTGTCCCTTATGGTCTCTTTCAGTTGATCACTTATCTCCATCTTTGTACCAGGACGAGGCGTCAGCCACCTGTCAACCGAGCCCAGGATAGGCGCCGGTTTATAATGGGGTCCTTCTTCCATCTGGAGGGTATTGGTTTCAATGATAATGGGGTTCCCGTTTGCCATATTCAGCACAAAGAAAGGGCCGGCAAATACAAATTCCCCCGCCACCCTGTCGATCTGTCCAGCCGTAGCATCATCAAGGAGATAGGCTGCATCATTGCACCAGTTATCAAAGATCCGGTCTAACATAAAGCAGATGGCGTTGTCCGTGATCATGGGGGCCTTTCCGGTCTGGGCGAAAAACCAGAGCAAATAGTCGACCACCTCCTTGCTCGCCTTTTCCCAGCGAATGACCTCCACAGGAAGACTCCTCCAGGCCGGTGCAAAAAAGTGGGTAATGGTGGTCCTCTCCGGCTTCTTCATCTTATTAAAGATCCGGTCTGCAGGTATGGAACTGGTGTTGGAAGTAATGATGGTATCCTCGCCAACTATATTTTCAACACTCTCAAAGATCTTCTGTTTTAAAGGTATGTTCTCCGTAGCAGCCTCTATCACCAGATCGCAGTCCTTGATCTGGTTGTAGTCCGTGGTATAGAAGATATTCTCCGCGACCGCCTTGGCCATCTCCTCCTTCATCTTCCTTTTGTCCACGGCCTTCTTCATATACCCGGCAAGCCTTTTTTCAGCGCTCTTCAGCGGTTCCTCCACCACATCCACGAGATAGAGTTTGATCCCCGGGAGGGCGCTCTTGAGATAGTACCCGATATCAGGTCCTATGGTCCCTGCCCCGATGACAGCGATCTCCTTTGGAAGGGGGTACGCCGGGGTAATCAACAGGGGGTTGTATGAGGTCGGGTAAAGCTTCTTTTCCTGGTCCATTATTTTCTCCTCTCCTTTTCCTCTCACAGGGCCCACAGGGAACACAGAGTTTTTCTCTTCTTACGCTGCGAGAGATTTCATTGTCTAAGTTAGGGCTATGCGCAAAAATGCGTTCACGAAACGCAGGTTCAGAGGTTTTTCAATATCAATCGTCAATTTCTTGAGACCGGGTTTCTTTAGGTGCACCATCTTCATCATCCGATAAAATGCCCCTTTTTATAAAGTCTTCACTCACGTAATCCAAGCCCAGCTCATGCAAGGACTCTTTGGTCGGAATACCCTCTTTATTCCACCCCTTAAACTTGTAATACGTATCCAGGAGTTCCTCTTCAAGCTCGGGAATCCGTTTCTTCCAATGATCCTCTGGCGGCTTGTCGTCCTTTCTTCGCATACCTCTTCTGATGTTGATGGCCCTTACCAGGGTTCGATACCGTTTGGTGGCCTGGGTGAGTTTGTCTTCGTCCATATCTATCCCGGCGCCTGCTGAGATAAATTTCGGGAAATTATGTATGTGATAGGGGGGCTTCATGTGAAAAGACGACACACCGGCGCACATGCCGAGAGCGTCATCGATGTAGTGCATCCGCTCCATCCAGTCGACAATATCACACGTCATCTCAACCGTCGGATAATAGGGCATTGAGTTTTCTCCGCGGGGTTCCCAATCCAGGAAGTACTGTTTGAACTTGTCATCCGGAACCTGAAACCAGTCCTTTACAAATTTTTCTCTGTGCTCTCTCTTGGGAAAAGGCCCTTGCGGAAACTGCCCTTCAATCTGAGTAATATTCATCTTTTCGCCGGTACAATACATCAGAAAATAGATGGGATTCAGCATGCCCAGTTTAAGAGGCAGCTGCTCTTGTTTTTTAATATTATTATGTGCATATGCTTCGGCACCCTTGCCAATCTGTTCAGCAGCCCAATGGGTGCCATTGGCCAATATATCACCGATCCCTTCACGATGAACAATTCTGTCAAGCAACCAGTAAAAGCGTTCTTCGTTGTCAGATGGCATTCCCTGCATGTCATCATCCGTCAAGATACCGTCTTCATAGAGCTCCAGTGCGAAAGCCATCACCTGCGGGGCTGAATAGCCATCCACACCGTACTCCGTAGCACGTTGTGCGATCGTCAAACCAAAATCCAGGTTTGACATGGCGGCCATCGTATATGTCAGTTTCGTGAAACACTTCATCATGTATGTTGGAAGTCCCGGCATGGAAAGCGTTGCCGCGCATTTCATAGGACAATTATAGCAGCTTATGAGCCGCGTCCTTGCATTGTCCAGCGTCTCTTTCCATTCCTTTGCAATGTCTTCGTTCCAAAAATCTCTTCTGCGGGTTCGGGCGTTTCCCCAGGAAAAATTCTCGGTGTGCCATTTCTCATCATGGATAGCCATCTCCTGCGGTGATCCGAGCACAGCCAATATAGGTATAACTCCTTGTATTGGATTTTTTTCCCGGAATTTAATATATTCCAGCACTTCGTTGCAAAGCTCCAGGTATTCAGCCGGTTGAGCAACATTGATGTCCTTGGTTCCGCGAACAACGATGGCCTTAACCCCCTTGTCTCCCATAACAGCCCCGATACCGCCGCGGCTTGCACTGGACTTGCCCTGCTCGATGGAAGCAAAAAAAACCCTATTTTCTCCGGCCAGGCCAATGGCGGCTACTTTGGCTTTAGGTTCTTTCAACTCCTGCCGGATCAGCTCTGCAGTTTCATTAGAGCCTTTCCCCTTCAAATGAGAGGCATCACGAATCTCTACTTTGTCATTGTTGATCCACAAATATACCAGTTCAGGGGACTTGCCGCGAAGAATCACTTTGTCATAACCGGCATATTTCAATTCGGGTGCCCAGAATCCCCCCATCATCGAAAATGCCATCAATTTCGTCTGAGGAGAAATAGTGGAAACAATGGTGCGGTTACAGCCGGTAGCAGGTGTACCACACAAAAGACCAGCGCCGAATATGAGGAGATTATCGGGAGAAAAGGCTTCAACTTCAGGCGGAACTCGGTCCCATAATATCTTGGCGTTGGTACCAAGTCCACCGAGGTAAAGCTCGGTGTCTTTCGGGTCCGTTGCGACCCTCTCGATATTTCCTCGGGTTAGATCAACCTCTAAATTAAATCCTGTTTCTGCGTATCTCATTTTTCCCCCTCTAAATCACCTGAATGCGTGGCATTCTTTTTGATCATGGCTGTACAGAAGGTCTCATCTTCACAGATGGGCACAAAATTCAGTTGGATTTTGCCATTTGTTACGAGTCCCACTTATAATCAATCAGCTCGGTCAAGACCCCGTTCAGTTTTTTGGGATGTATAAAGGCAAATTCACAATCACGAAAAGGCCTTGCGACCTCACCCTTTGAATCCGGAATAAACGGATAGTCCTTTGCCTTCAGTTCATCAACGGCCTCTCGCGTGTTGTCCACATTAAAACTGATAAGCATAATTCCCTCACCCTTTCTATCGATGAACTTTGCCACGTCTCCGTCCGGGGCCGTGGATTCCATCAGCTCAAAACCTACTTCACCGACCAAATATCTGGCCACTTTGATCTTTTCAAGCTCATCGACATAGGCGTCATCAGGACCTGACTTGCCCAACATGGGTTCCCACACCTTCTTGGCTGTCTCCAAATCCTTGACCGCAATACATATATGATCAATCTTGTTTATCTTCATAATCAGCTCCTTACAGTTTTTAAGAACGAAGAATCCTACAATCCTTCAATTCCGAAATTCCTCAATTTATCTTTCCCCTAAAACTTCACCTACACCAAGACTTTCTCTTTTGAAAATTACCAGTTCTGCGCTTCTGAACCAGAAATCGGTCCTGATCCATTTGCCCTGAACCCATCAATCATCAGATTAAAAACCTCTTCCAGGTTATCGAAGAGGGAATAGGATCTATCTTTCAGAAGCCAGCGGGTTATAATATGTTCCATTGTCCCGACAAAAATATCCCTGGCAAAATAGGGATTGAGGTCTGATTTAATCTCTCCCGATGTCCGACCTTCCTCAAATATCTCGATCAGGTATGAGTAGAGGGTTTTAACATTAGAGTAGACCTCGGTTTTCATGAAATTGGCATTAGTCTTGAGAAAGAGGTATACGATCTTGGCATCCAATGGGGCCTCTTCAACACGACGCAAATACCACCACAGAAATTTCCGCAACTTGTTTATGGCGCCTTTGATCCCAAACAACTGTTCTTTCAGATCTCCGATAAGTTCCAATACCCAGAGGTCCGGGATGGTAAGCAAGAGGTCTTCTTTCCCCTGAAAATAGTCATAGAGCGCTGCCTCAGACAAACCCGCCTGTCGGGAGATATCCATCACTGTGGTCTTCTGGTAGCCCTTATCAGCAAACAGCTTCTTTGCAGACTCGATAATCCTGCTTCGCGTGTTTTCTTTTGAAACCTTGTTACCCATTAATCAAAACCCGAAATATATTAGGATAATCCCGCTAATTTTCCTTGTATATGCTTTAACTATTTGACATCACAATCGATATAACACCTTAATAAGATTAACTGCCTGCTTTTATAATGGAGAAACGTACAGCATTTATGCAACTAATTCCAAATAAATAACCAAATAATGAATACCTAACCTCATTTTTATGCTTAAAATTAATTGTCATTAGGTTAATCAACTAGCTGTTATAATAGATAATTATTAATGCTATATTTTTCAATAAACCTTTTTCTTAATACTATTAGGTTATATAGCTGTCAAGAAAAAAATATTGCAGATTACCCTGGACCTGTGAACGCTTACAACACCTGTCGATGGGCCTTTTAAAATAGGTGACTACTTTTTTCAAATCTATTGGATCATCGGCAGGGTAACCCCTCCGTGGGTTAACACTGCAACA
>DAOVUP010000281.1 GCA_030632525.1 Desulfobacteraceae bacterium
GGCTTCATCCAGGAGGCCATCCAGCCTTTCGTTGAGCAGCTCTTTCCACTACTTCTGCTTATTTTTGTTTAATATAGAGTTCTCCGTTCGACAAAAGATGAAATATATATTTTTCTTACCATTGCCACCAGCCCTGAATAAACCCAAAGTTGGGATAAACTCGGCGGATTTTATTGCGTCATTTTTTTCCAGAAACCCTTCGAACTTTTCTTCTTATTAGATAAGGCCAAATCCTCTGTCTCTGCAAAAGCCTCTAATAACTCCCTCTGGCTCTGATTCGTTTTTTTGGGTATCTTTACGATAATCTTGATATAAAGATCTCCTCTTTTACGATACCCCCTCAGACTGGCCATCCCTTTTCCAGGTATCTTAATCACCTCGCCGGGTTGAGTGCCATGGGGAATCACCAGTTCATGACTTTCCTTGTCATCCAACATGGGAATCATAAAAGTGTCGCCTAAGGCAGCCTGCACAAACGAGATGGGAATCTCGCAGATGAGCTCTTCTTCTTCCCGCCTGAAAAATTCGTGTTCCTTGACGTGAATAACCACAAAGAGATCTCCGGGTGGTCCTCCATGCTCTCCGGTTTCACCCTCTCCTCTCAATCTCAACTGGGACCCTGTATCTACGCCCGGAGGAATTTTCACACTGATACTTCTCTCAACCCGAGTTTTTCCACCTCCCCTGCAATCCGTACATGGATCCGTGATTATTTCTCCCTGACCATGGCAGGCAGGACAGGTTGTGCTGACCTGAAAAAAACCCTGAGATCGAATCACCTGGCCCTTGCCCTGGCATGTGGGACAGGTCCGGGGTTCGTTGCCTGGGGCAGCGCCTGTGCCGTTGCAGGTATTACAGGCCTCCAGCCTATGGAATGAGATCTCTTCTTCCACCCCGTGGAAAGCCTGTTCTAACGTCAATTCCAGATCGTACCGTAAACTCTTGCCCTGTCTTGCACGGGTCCTTCCCCCCCTGCTGCCAAAACCAAAAAAGCCTTCAAAGATGTCTCCAAAACTTGAAAATATATCCTCAAAGCCATTGAAACCTCTAAACCCGGTGCCCTGCAAACCTTCATGGCCGAACTGGTCATAGACCTGTCTTTTTTCCGAGTCTCTCAAGACCTCATAGGCTTCGGCAGCCTCTTTAAAACTCTCCTCAGCTTCCTTGTCACCGGGATTTTTGTCGGGATGATATTTAAAGGCCATCTTTCGATACGCCTTCTTGATCTCTTCACCTCCGCAATCTCTGGAAACACTCAGGATCTCGTAATAATCTCTCCTATAGGTAGTCACTTTTCTTCAGGCACCTCTTCATCTTTAACCGTTTCCAGATCCGGAGGTTCGGGTTCGTTTTCGAGCGAAGATCCTTCGGGGAGCGAGTCCAGTTGGTTTTCAGATGGGCTTTCCGCTAAAGGATCCTCGTTATCGTTTCTGACTCTAAAGACCTCTCCAGCGGCTATTTCCCTGAGTGCCACCACAATATTCCTATTTTTGCAAACAACCAGAGGTTCTGCGCCCTTTTTCAATTGCCGAACCCGTTTGGCTGCGAGATGAATCAATCCAAACCGATTATCCGCCTTTTCCAGGCAGTCTTCTACCGTGATTCGTGCCATCACTCACTCTCCTCTTTGGTGCCCGAACGAAAACTGTCTTTTTCGCTCAGGCACTATTTGATCAATACAGCTTTTGGATTATATCTTTATGGAAACCGCTCATTTAAAATAAACTTTGTAATATAAGGTTTCCTATGGTAAATGTAAAGAACAAATTATCGTAGAATTTTTTAATAGGAGAAGTTAGCCTCAGGAGACCCCCGTTCATGTTAGCCAAAGTCCTCAGTAGCGCCGTCATCGGAATCGATGCCTATGTGGTAGAGGTTGAGGTGGACATCTCCCAGGGCCTCCCTTCCTTTTCCACAGTGGGTTTGCCGGAAGGGGCTGTCAGGGAGAGCAAAGAGAGGGTCAAGGCCGCTATCAAGAACTCTGGTTATCATTTTCCCTCCGATCGAATCACGGTCAACTTAGCTCCCGCAGACATTAAGAAAGAAGGCTCGGCATTTGATCTCCCTATGGCCCTTGGTATCCTTGCAGCCACAGGGCTCGTCAACAACTCCTCCTACTCAGGTCATGTTTTCTTGGGCGAATTGGCCTTGGATGGCCTCATAAGGCCTGTCAGAGGCGTTTTGCCCATGGCTATTGCCGCAAAAAAATTGGGGCTCAAAGGGATTTTTTTACCCGTTGAAAACGCTCCTGAAGCAGCAGTAGTGGAAGGGATCGACATCTTCCCCGTTAATGCCTTAGCACAGGTTATAGGCGCCCTAAGGGGCATTGCCAAATTAACTCCTCTCAAGGTAGACCTTGATAAGCTCTTTCAGGCACCTGCTTCCGATGTGGATTTCAAGGATGTCCGTGGCCAGGAAAACGCAAAAAGGGCCGTTGAGATCTCGGCCAGCGGCGCACATAATCTTATCATGATCGGCCCTCCTGGTTCTGGCAAGACCATGTTGGCAAAGCGCCTTCCCACGGTTCTCCCGGTTCTCAGCTTTGAAGAGTCTCTTGACACGTCCAAGATCTACAGTGTAATGGGGCTTATGCCTGAGGGTCACGGGCTGATCACACTGCGCCCGTTTCGCTCGCCGCACCACACTATTTCTGACGCCGGCCTTATCGGAGGAGGACAAAACCCCAAACCCGGTGAGGTGAGTATGGCACACAAC
>DAOVUP010000222.1 GCA_030632525.1 Desulfobacteraceae bacterium
ATCCAACCAGGGACCTCACCTCTAATTGCTCTTTAAGCAGGGCCTCTGCCCCGAGGGGGTCAAAGGAGTGACTCTCCAATTTCTCCAACCGGTAATCTGCAAGCTCTTTTCTGTTTGACAACTGCTCATTTTCAGGAACGAGCAGTTCAGCAGGATCTATCCTCCCTAACTCATCTAAGAGCCCGTCGAAAGACCCTACCTCTGTCACCCTGAATTCGCCGGTAGAAAGGTCTACATGAGCCAGCCCATAGGCCCCGTCTTCCCCCGAGATTGCAGCCATAAAAAGATTGGCCTTCTGATCAAGAGATTTTTCATCAACCACTGACCCTGGAGTAACAAGCCTTACTACTTCCCTCTTGACAATACCCTTGGTTGATTTGGGGTCTTCGGTCTGCTCGCACATGGCAACCTTCCAGCCGCTGTCAACCAGTCTCCCGATATAGGATTTGTTGGCATGATGGGGTATGCCACACATGGGAATTTTTTCCCCGTTAAAGGTCCCTCTCGATGTGAGGGTAATACCTAAGATTTTAGAGGCAATCCGCGCATCATCAAAAAACATTTCGTAAAAATCACCCATACGAAAAAATAAAATGGCATCAGGGAATTCATCCTTGATGCCCATGTACTGCTTCAACATAGGTGTCATTTGTGTCATTTGGGATTGTTGATTGTTGATTGTTGATTGTTGAACCCGCAACTCGCACAAAGCGTCAGGCGGGCTGTTCGACTGCGGCGCCATTTGAATCTATTAAGCCGATTGTGTCCCATCGGTTGCACTGGGGACAATTCCATTGGAGTTCACTCGGTTCAAAACCGCACTGGGAACATCTGAATCTGAGATAGGGGATATTCAGATGTTCCATGATTTCACCATAATCGGTTACTACGTCCTTTTCCCTGCCCTGGCTCAGAAGAATCTCTCCCTTAAATTTCCTGGCCTCCCAAAAAGAAGGGTCCAACGCAAGGGCATTGTTTGTCTCCCTTAGCGCGCCTTCTACGTCGTTTTCATTGTGCAGGTAGCGTGCCAAAGCCATATGCGTGAAGGCATCGGAGTTTGATCGGGCACAATCCTTCAAGAAAATTCCCACCGGCTTCAGATTCTTCATCTGCGAGTAAGCTCCTTCGAGACGGCGATACGCCAGGAAGGTAAACTGGGGAATTATCTCAACCACCTTTTTCCAGGCGGCTATTGCCTTGTTATACTCTTGTTTTGCGAAATAAAGGTCACCTAAGTGAAGGTAGGCATCAACACATCTCTTGTGGGTGGATATGGCCCTTGTAAAAAGAGTCTTGGCCCTGCTAAGATCCCCTTCTTCCTGACAGACCTTTCCTGTCTCAACCAGATAATGTGCTAAAATATGCTGGTGGTTGCCCTTGTCCAATCGGGCAATTTTTTGTCGCGTTTCATAGGCATTTTCCCAATCTCTTAACTCTTCGTAGATCCTTTCGATCTCTTTCAGTATTTCCACGTTGGCAGGGCTTTGTTCTGCCACTTCAAGAAAGGTCCTCAGCGCCCGATTAAGGAAACCCCCTTTCCGGTAGTCCTTCCCCAAATCGAAAATAGCCCTTATCGTTATTTGCTCATCTATGTTTGGCCTCAAAATGATATTTTTACGAATCCGTATGGCCCTGTCTATATCACCCTTTGAACGATAAAGGTTGCCAAGCGCAACATAGGTCTCAATGGTATCTGAGTTTACCTGGACTGATTTGGTGAATTCTTCTATGGCATGATCGTGATCGTTGGAGAGAAGGTACTGTATCCCCTTGAAGAACGATTTGTCTCCCTTGCTGACAATACCCTTCCCCGTTTCTTTCTTAAAGGGTCTCATCCAGGACCCCAAAATAAGACCGACCAGAAGGGCAATAATTGAGAATAGAAGGACCTGTTGGTCCCCTAATTCAAGAAACCATTGCCATACTGATTGCAACATGGTGATCTCCCTTAGTGCAGACCCCGTTAAGCGGTCGGGTCCCGCCTGACGCGGGATTAAGTTGTTGTTATTGTTTGTTTATGTGCTGTGTGCGTGAAAATTGGACACCCGATGTAGTTGAAGCTCTAATATGTTGATTTCATATGTTTTTTCCCAACTCAACGACTCAACCAATCAACTATTCGACAATTTCTGTAGTAGGGTTAAGGGTTTCCCTCTATAAGCGGGATTCAGGGTTATCTTTACTACAAAGAGCCCGCCCATAGGCTGACCAGCGCCAGACGTATGACAAGATGAAACCACGAGCGACTCGGCCGGGATAACCAGTATACTGACACGTCCTCAAAGGGTTTCCCGCTGGGGAGGAATTCAGCTGCTATGCGAACCCGTGAGTAGCTACAGGGAAAGTAACCCCTTAAGCTGCTTTATCATGTATTGACGGGGGGCTGATCAACGCTGATATCCTCAGTGGTCACAGGCAAATTCCTAAGTGAGTTCAACTCTTTTTCCTTGTCCTTCACATCCTTAATCAAGGTTTTAACCTGGCGCCTGAAACCAAGGCGTTCGGAAATACCATACAACCAGGTACAGATAACACCCACGAGAAAAGTGACAATAGCTATAAGGAACACTGGCAAACCTGAGGATTCAGCATTCAGAAAAAGGATGTTAACTTTAAATTTAATGGGGGTTGATAAGGCTTGATAGTTTTGAACGGCTAAGATCACAACAAGAAGCAAAAACAGGATTACAATAATCGCCTTTACATGTTTCATTTCTCACCTCCATAATTATCGTTAGGTTTTCTATAATACGGCAAAAGTTTGTGATAGGTCTCCACAATGTGTTCCGGGATCACCCTCACTTCCCCGAGAACTGTCATATAGTTGGTGTCCCCATTCCAGCGGGGCACAATATGAAAATGCATATGTTCTTCAACCCCTGCTCCAGCCACCCTGCCAAGGTTTAACCCCACGTTAAAACCCTCCGGACTCATGGCTTGCTTCAGAACCTCAACCGACCTGCTAACCATAGTTAACAAGTCCAGTTTCTCTTCCTGAGAGAGTAATTCCAGTCCTCTAACATGCCTCACCGGCGCTACCAAAAGATGTCCATTAATATATGGAAACCGGTTCATCATTACCATTGAAAGATGGCCCACGTGCAGGATCAGTCTTGACTCGTCTTCACCGCGATTCTCTCCAGGGCAAAAAATACAGTCTCCCTCCTGCTGATCGGAGAGAATATATTCCATTCTCCATGGCGCCCACAATACCATCATAAAGGTTTCCTCAAACAGTTATAATTTCACCCCGGATTGCGTCACCCAATTCCAAAACACCTATGCTATGAATCCCGGATGAGCTGTACCCGGTTGCTGTCCCGGGATTAAAAAAAAGAACCCCGTCTCTTATGTGGTTCGAAGCGATGTGCGAATGCCCATAGACAATGACGTCTACGCCATTAAACAGGGGTAGAATGCGATCTTCCAAATCGTCAGAACGACCCCAACCATGAATAAGCCCCAACCTATAACCACCTAAATTAATAACCTTTTTATCCGGAAGAAATCGCTTTACCTCCAAAGGATCCATATTGCCGCAAACGCCATGAAAATCCTTCGCATTGAGGAAGTCAATGATCTCAGGTGAAACAACATCGCCAGCATGCAGAATCATATCTTTATCAGAGAGATATTCATCATAGATCGCAATAAATTTCTCTGTCACCTGGAACAGGTGTGTATCTGAAAGTACTCCGATTTTCATTGCATTGTCCAAAACGGATTGGTTCACACAT